>JAJFLT010000327.1 GCA_021772555.1 Opitutales bacterium
GTTTTCCCCGTCAGGTCGGTCAGGCTGGCAATCGCTCCCTGCCGCCGCACCCAGATAGAGGAGTGGTAGGTGGGTTGACCGCTCTCGTAAACCTCCAACAGCAACGGGACGGCCCCGATTTGCTCATGGGCCATCATGAAGGCCAACGGATCGACAAAAGCGAGGTCCGCCTTGCCGCCGCGCATGGCTTCGATGGAAGAGCCGTAGTCCAGGGTGATAAATCCTTTTACCGGCCGGCCCAAAAGCGGTTCCAGGTATTTCAGGATCGCTTCGCTGTCGTAGGCCACCTGCTGGGGATTGGCGTAGGAGATGAAGGCGATGCGAAGCTCTCGTTCATCTGACTCCTCGCCAGATAGGAATGGCTTGCATAGCAGGATCAACCCTGAGGCCATTGATAAACCCAAAATTCTGCCCCACGCACTTAAAAATAAAAATCGATGGTTCATTTTAAGACCTCCACATTTTCTGTATAGAGCGCCCGGTAGGCGGCTACCCTGGTTCGCACTTCTCCAACTTTACCGGCCTGATTGGCGGCCAGGGCTTCATCCATGATTTCAGCCAGCTTTTCCAGAATCGGTCGGTACCGCGAGTCCCGCAGTTCCCACTTATGGTTGCGGATCTCGGACGCGATGGTTTCGAAAGTCAGCTCAATGGAGCGCTGCTCGTTCTTTTCTTCCAAAAACTCGTAGGCCGATAGAAAAAAGTAAAACTCCTCCATCTCGGCGTCGAGATAGTAGGGGCTGTCTTCGTAGGGATCGGTTCCATCGCCCACCGTTTCCAAATAGGCCGTCAGGTCTTCTTTTTCATTTTCATCCAGATCGAGGCCGTAAGACCGGTCGAACCATTCGACGACCGACCGCAGGGTGGGCAGGCTACCGTCGTGAAAATAGGGCGGTGACCAACGTGTGCTGAGCAAGGTCGGGGTGTCCATGGCCCGGTCCCGCGAGTTTTCACCATAACCGGCCACCGAACCGATGTCGTGGCGTTTGTGGTCCACGAAATTGGCCGAGGGAATATGGCAACTGGCACAACTTTTTCCGCCCATGCGTGAATAGGGTCGGTTGAAAATCACCTCACCCCGTTGGGCGCTTGGCGGGGCCGTTTCTGCCAGATGGCCATCTTTTTGCAGATACATATTGGGCAGAAAGTCGAATTCGTTCATGTAGGCAACCAATCCATCCAGGATAACGGGATCGGGCTCCGGTCCATTGAATTCATTGACGATCACATTACGGGTAAATTCCCGTAGAGACGCGAAACGCCCGTTGCGCCCATAGGGTGCGGTGAAGCGGATACCGCGCAAATCGGGAATATCGAGGGGGTCGAAATGCCCGTTATTGGCATGGGGAGCAAAAAAGCTGTTGGACACATCCATGCCGCCTTTATTTCCCGACAGGCCCGGTATGATGAAGTTTGGATTGGTGATGCTCTTATTGTGACAGCTATTGCAGGACAAACCGATTGAGCGCATGGGGTTCCCGTAAATAAAGGCGCTGTCGAAGGCCATGTCCCCCAGTGCAATAAGCGGCGTTTCTGTCTCATCCACTCCCCGAGAAGCCATGTTTAGGATCTGCCGGGGACGGGGTATTTGTTTGTTGATATTGCTTCCGGGGGGAAGCTTCATCGGCAATCGGGCAGTAACATTAAAAGTTGAACTGCGGACCGGCCAGGCGGCCAGTTTTTTTCCGGCGGGCGGAACAAAATTTCTCCCGAAATTCGCGCTCAGGTACTCGACTACATTCCGGGCCGCGCTTTGGAAATCATCGCGATTGGCTTCCACCACGCCGACCCCCAGTAATCCCGGCGACCCCAGCGCGTCAACCATGCTCAGCCAGTTTTGCCCCAAATGGGCGTAGCCCTCGGGATCGACCGCCCGCAGGACTTCCGCAAATGAGTCGAACACTCCGCGGGCATTTTCGACTTCTTGATAGGCTGCCTGAGGGCTTTCAAACAGCTCCTCAGCAGCTCTGATATACTTCCGGCAAAGGGCGGAAACGCTCCGGGTCAGGGTTTGAAAAACCTCCCGCTTAGCCGCTTTTTCAAGATCCCTCTTCAACTGCTGGTTAAAAGGCTCTCCTTCCTCCGGAGCGAACTTATCCCAGTAATCGGAGATGGTTTCCAGGTCTCCCTCAACCGTTTGCCAGTCCACCGGATTTAGATTGAGAATAAAGGTCGACCGGCGATAAGCCTCGGCCACCGGATGCAGGTTTTCCTGGGGAATAATATGCGCAACGGCCAGTCCTTGCCCCCATCCAAACCAAGCCATCAGGATCACTGAAATCCGCCCGATGGGCGAACTACAGCCCATCCGGAAAGCAGAATTTCCACTGGCCTTTAACCGGGTAAATATTGAATTCAAGCGCATTTATGGATCGAATTTTATTTTGATTCGATACCTGAAATCTCATATTTTGAATAATAGTCAAGATTATTTTGATTATTCAAAATAAGATAAAATGGCGAAACTCCAGTTGGTAATTGAGATTTGCAGGCCGGACCAGAGGGTCCCCCTTTGGCTACCCGTAATGGGTTTACTGAGCTTTGGCCAGCGCCGCCAGGGCATCCTCGGCCTGGCTGGCTGGAGTGGCCTTGAGATCCCGCCAGACTATTGTGCCGTCCTTGATGAGGAAAGCCTGCCGACGGGCATAGGTTTTCACATAGG
>JAJFLT010000328.1 GCA_021772555.1 Opitutales bacterium
ATTTTCCCCATTTTTTCCCGACGGCAATCCCAACCGTTCCGTTGTGGAATTGGAGCAAGCGCCTCCTCCCCTCGATCTTCCGGTGATCAATGCCAACAACCAGCCCAATGCGTCACAATTGCAGGTTGCCCGGCAGTCCAAGGCTCCAGCCCCGGCTCACCTGGTCAAATTGCCAGATTTCCAGGGGTTGGCTCTGCAACCGGACAAAGTCGGTGGCGGTTCCGTACCGGCCACGGTCTATATTTTCAATCACTCTGACGGCTCCATCGTTTCTCTAGGAGAGGTCGAATTAGGCGAAACATCCCCCGCCATCCTGGAAATTCAAAAGATGATCAGCGGTACCTCTTTTCCCCTCTTTGAAGAAGAAACGCTGTCCTCCTCCGCCAGGGTCGTCCCCCGCAATTCACAGTCGCGGGAAAACCCCTACCGGGCGCAATTGGCCAGTTTTTATTTCCAGCGCTAGGCTCCGACCAGCAAATTCAGCTCAGGGCGCCTTTAATCAGGTCTTCCGTGGGTGCACCGGCGGGAAGCTTGCTCATTACCTTCCGAATCGCCTTGTCGGCATCGGGCGCTTTGTAACCCAACGTCATCAAAGCAGCCACAGCATCCTGTATCCGGCTGTCGGCCTCGGGATATACGGGTGACGCCCCGCCGCCAGACGCCGGCGATTTCGATTCCACCGCGAATTCCGCCCCGACCTTGTCCTTCAATTCGATGACGAGACGTTCGGCCGTCTTTTTGCCGATACCGGGGCATTTCGAGAGGAGGGCCACATCGCTCGCCCCGATAGCCGATTTCAACATCGTGACGGAGAGCCGACTCATTATGCGCAGGGCAATCTTGGGTCCGATGCCGGAGACTTTTTCCACTAAAAGACGAAAGAATTCGCGGTCCTCTCTTTGGTGAAAACCGTAAAGCGTTTGCGAGTCCTCTCGATAAACCGAGTGGATGAACAATTTTACGGGGCAGCCCATGGGCGGCAATTGCTCCATGGTTGAGAGAGGCAAATGCACCTCATAGCCGAGCCCGTGGGTTTCGATTGTGGCCAGCAAGGGTTGGACCTCGCTCAAGACGCCTTCAATGGAAACAATCATGTCAAATTATCTGAGGCCGAGAACATCCTGCATATCATAAACGCCCGCAGGCTGGGAGGTGGCCCAATGGGCGGCACGCAAGGCCCCGCGGGCAAAAATCCCCCGATCGGAAGCGCGGTGGGTGAGTTCGATGCGCTCGCCTTCACCGGCGAAGTAAATGGTATGCTCACCCACGGAATCGCCACCCCGCAAAGCGTGCACCCCAATCTGGTCGTCCGGCCGTTCTCCTGTAATGCCTCGGCGGCCATGCTGTTCGCTATCCGGTTGCAAGCCCCGCGCATCACGAATGATTTCCAGCAGCCGCACGGCCGTTCCGCTGGGCGCATCCACTTTATGGCGGTGGTGTATTTCCACCACTTCCGGATTATAGCTCGAATCCAGAATTGAAGCGGCCTTATCCAGCAAATGAAAGAGCAGGTTAACCCCCACCGAGTAATTATTCGCCCACACAAGTGGAATGTCAGCCGCTGCTGACAGGACCTCCCGCCTTTCCTCCGGTGTGTGGCCAGTGGTGCCAATAACGGCGGGCTTATTCGCCTCCGAGGCCAGTTTAACCAGCGGGAGCGTCGCCGACGGGAGACTGAAATCGATCACCACGCTGCAATCGCCGATATATATGGCCGGATCGTCCCCCATATCGACCGGAAAAACTTCGTCGACGCCCTGTTGGCCAACGATGGCGTTGATCGTCCGCCCCATGCGGCCCTGGCTCCCGTTCAGTAATATTTTCAATGGCATCTTTTTAAATTCAATTGATACTCCATTTTTTAACCACAGATAACACGGATAAATGCAGATAAGATATTAGTGGAAATAAAAGCATTTTTCACTATCCGTGCTCATCCGTGTAATCCGTGGTTTTATTAAAGCATATTATATCCGCCTTAATAGCCGATTTGTGAAAGTATCCCAAAAAGACTTTCCCTATTTTTGTCTGTTAAAGGGCTCAGGGGCAACCGCGTTTCCGCGCTTTGCAGGATTCCCGCCCGCTGCAAGGCCGCTTTGATCGGGACCGGGTTGGGCTCCACGAAAAGAACCTTGGCCAGCGGATACAATTTGAGGTGTAAATCGCGCGCCGTCTCCATATCGCCTTTAAAAACCGAGCGGGTGAGAGCCACCATTTCCTTGACCACCAGGTTCGAGACCACGCTGATGACTCCCTGCGCCCCCGCCGACATGAAGGGCAGGGTGAGGCTGTCGTCACCGCTCAGGATGGTAAAATCCTCGCCCAAAGCCAGGCGCAAATCGGCCACCCGGTCACAATCGCCACCCGCTTCCTTGATGACGCTTATGTGTGGGTATTTGGAATACAGCCGGGCAACCGTCTCCACCCCGATATCGATCACGCAACGGCCTGGAATGGAGTAAAGAACGATGGTTTTATCGGTCTCCTCGGCCACCGCGCTGAAATGCTCGAAAAGGCCCTCCTGGGTGGGCTTGTTGTAATAAGGGGCCACCTGCAGCATGCCATCGACGCCCGCTTGGTGGGCCTTGCGGGTCAGGGAAACGGCTTCGCTGGTGGCATTGGAACCGGTTCCGGCAATGACTGGAACCCGCCCCGCAACCGTCTCCACCACACAGGCGATTACCTCGGCGTGCTCCTCATGGCTGAGGGTCGGCGATTCCCCCGTCGTGCCCACAGGAACAATGCCGTCGATTCCACCGTCAATCTGGTAATGGATGAGCTTGAGCAAATCCCCGGAGCTCACCTTTCCCTCCACCATAGGAGTGACCAGAGCCGTCAGAACGCCCGAAAATTTTGTTGTCTTCATGGTTATATTGAAATAGGTTGCCGACTGTTCCCGAATCGAAAGAAGCGGGTTGAATTCACCTGTGGAATACTTTAAAAGCTATACTAGAATAATTCTTCGGGTTCTATGGCAAACCCATTTATCTTTTTATAAATTCAATTAAAGCAGGAAAAATACCATGAGCGAAAGTGTAGAAACCTTTAACAGCCTGTTGCACCTGGCAGTGGAAAATGGCGCCAGCGACATTCATATAAAATCGGAAAGTCCTGCCTTCCTGCGTTTACACGGGAACCTTCAGGCCATCGATATGGACCCCTTGCAGGAATCTTTGATCGAGGATTTCATCCTCACCACCTGCCCCAAAATGTTTATCAAAATGTGGCATGACGAATACCAGGTTGACTACGCCTATGCGATGGAAGAACTGGGCCGCTTTCGCGTCAACGCCTTTCACCAACGCGGAACCATCAGCATGGTCTTCCGCCACATCAAGGACCAGCCCCCGACCTTCGACCAGCTCGGCCATGACGGTGCCGGCCTGACGTCTCTATGCGGCCACAAAGACGGCATTCTGCTCATCTGCGGAGCCACCGGCTCCGGTAAAAGCTCCACCATGGCGGCCATGCTCAACTGGATCAACCACCACAAGGATAAGCACGTCGTGACACTGGAAGATCCCATAGAGTTCAACTACACCGACGTCAAATCGGTCTTCAACCAGAGAGAAGTCGGCATCGACGCCCCCACCTTCCAAATGGGCATGAAGGCCGTCCTGCGCCAGGACCCGGATATCATCCTGATCGGTGAAATGCGCGATAAAGACACCTTTACGACCGCTCTTTCAGCCGCCGAAACGGGCCACCTGGTTTTCGGTACCCTGCACTCCTCCAACGCACAGCAAGCCGTTCAGCGTCTATTCGAGTTTTTTCCCCCGGAACAACAGATCGGTATGCGGCGGCAGATTGCGGGTGCCCTGCGGGCCACCGTCAGCCAGCGACTGGTGCCGTCCATCGAGGGCAGCGGGCGCGTGCCCGTTATCGAGCTTTTTATCGTCGATTCCCTGGCCCGCAAGGTGATCGAGGAAGGAGACTATCAAAAAATCCCCTCCGTCATCGATGCAGGCCAGGATTCCGGCTCGAAATCCTTCAACGGCGATTTATATCGCCTGATAAAGGCTGGAAAAATCTCCAAGCAGGACGGGCTGGCCTTTTCGCCCAACGCCAAAGCTTTGGAAATGAACCTCAAAGGCATTTTCCTCAGCACCGGTGGCCTAGTTTAAAAAAACACCTCTTTTTCCCAACCCTTTCAATATTTACCATGCCGTCTTTCTCAAAATTCGCCCTGGGCGGGCTGACGACCTCGCTCAGCCTCCTCGCCATGAGTGGACCTATCGCGGCCACTGAAGACGGAGAAGATAAGGCTGCAGAATTTAAAAACATGGCCCGCGAAGATGTCGGCCGGTTACAGAATCCGGATGCACAGGGCGAAACCGGGGAACTCGAGGATTCCCTCAATTTGAAATCATCCGGCAACGGTTTCAACGCACCGAACTACATAGGCGCCCCCGGCCCATCCATTCGCCTCGAAGAAGAAAACGACAAGGAGAAAGAGGAGGAAGAGGAAAAAAAGCGCAATTGGCTCCTCGACAGTGTTCGCAAGTTATCGGGGGAACAGGAACTCACCGACGAAGAGAAGGAAAAATTAAAGAACCTCTCCGGAGATTTGAACCTCGTCGATCGTTATGTGGCAAATCGCCTTCAGGAGCAGGTCGAGAAAGAAGAAGCGGAAGAAAAAATAAAAATGACTAAAAAAGAGTCCTTCGATGAAGATGGGGACGAAGCCTCTACCAGCAATGCCTCGACCGATTATCGACCCGAAATTCCGGGGCTGGCCAACTCAGTGCCTAAGGATCCACTCAAGGCGTTGGAAAAAAAATACATGGCCGATGCCTTGGGCGAAACCCCGGCCCCCCTAAATTCCAATGACGCGGAGGCGAATACGGGGAATAAAGCCAAAAACCCTTATTTGGAACCAATCGAACCCTCCGATTTTCAATTTAACGAATTCAGCTTGTTCAATTCTTCCACCGATCTAGCCCAACCCCAGAAATCTATTCAAAGCAATAATACGCCGGCCAAAATCAACGCCCCGGCAAATCCCGGCTCCGGCCTCAGCCTGACCTCGGTTTTAACGGAAAATATTTCATTTCCAATGATACAGGCTGCCAACAATCCCTATTTTGCCACGACTATTCTGCAAGACCCGACCGTCCCAAGTTTGAATACACCACAGGGCGCCGCCCCCATTCTCCCAAGCATCACAAATGGCCAGGGAAGCCTGCTGCCCACTCTCAAACCCATACCCACAGCACCCGGCAATGCTAACGGCGAGCCTTCCCAACCCAACCGGCCTCTGGACGAAAATGAAAAAAAATACTTTCCCAGATTAAACCGATTTTAATAACCCGAGACCAAAGAATAGAAAGATTTCAACCCAAACCTTAAACAGCACTTTTCACTGCTGTGGTGAATTTTACCTCGCACACCAAACGCCCTTGAATCGCCCAATGGTTGGCGCTCAGCGCGGTTTTTTGGCAATTGCGTAACGCAGTTGCCAATTGACCTGGATTCCTCCGTTCTTTGTCTTGGCCAGCCCCACATAGTCTCTGAGGCTCTTTGCCACTTGATCGGGGGTGGCCTTTTTAACGGAAAACAGGGTCCAGCAGAACAGGGACATGGTTTCACGGTCCGGAAACCGCCACGGCACATCTTCCAACCGGCAATCACTTACAATAAGGCCCGCCGCTCCAAGACCGTCTTGGAACTCATTTTCTTCGATAAACACCCCTTTGTGGCCACCGGGAGTGAAGCGGTCGACGAATTCGTTGAGAAAAGCGCCGGTGGGTGATCGGCTGGCCACATCTGCCACAACCAATTGCCCTTCCGGCTTCAGCAATCGGTTCCACTCTGTGTAAACCGGCTCCCGGTCAGCAACATGGTGCAAGCCGGCTAGGCTTAGGATCACGTCCACGCTGGCCTCGGGTAAGGCAACGGTATGCATTTCGTCATGGAGGACGCGGTACGGTCCTGAAATCGCTTCGCCGAATCGTGTGGAGGGTTCGACGCAAATAATCTCAACACAGCCATCTGTTCGGGCATGAACGCCGTCCGCAATGACGCCGCCCCCGGCCGGTACGTCCAGCACCACTTGACCCGTTTTCAAAACGGCTCTATCCAACAATGCATTGATTTCCGCCCGTCTTGCCGTCGGGCAAATCGTTCCAGCCTTGTTGTAATCGTGGCCGCGGGAATCGAAAGTTTTCCTGTAATCACCTCTATCAGGCTGCGATACGTCGATCTCATGGCCGGTTCCGCAGCCAATATTGGCCGCGTCCGAGACAAAACCCGCAGTTCGCACATAGTAGTTGAGCATGCCCTCGTAGAGTCGTTCCATGGTTGTCGATTGGTAATCGTATAGCGGCGAATCATTGAAGCTCGCCCAGAGGACGGGATACGGATTGGGTTCCCACACGACAAGCTGGCCGCTACTGTCATAACTGTAGTCAAAGGCAACGAAATCGAAACCGAGAGCCTTTCGCGCCTGATTTAGGATTTCGTGGTTGGGATCGGGGTTTTCGACATAATGGGCCTCCTCCTTTCGAGCGTGAGAGGTTTGCACTCTCTGTTCAGCGTGCACAATCCAATGAGGACAAATGATGAGGTGGCGGGGAGCGCCTTCATTGCCGAAAAGGACGTAGCGGTACTTCCGGTAGAACCCATCCTCGCTTTGCACACCGATATACTCAACGGCGACCGGGTGCGAGTAGGCTTGCCAATTTATACGCCGAACTTCTTTCTCGTCGCGAACCAAAAAACAAGAGCACGTATGCTCCCGATCCTCCCGAATAAAGAATGGAAAAGTGAGACCGCCGAAGGAGGAAAGAAACGCTTTTCGATCCGTGATTCGCACCGTTCTGGCAGTTCGAATGCCGAGATTACCGATAATTGGCAAGGCGACCGATTTTATGGATTGCGACAGCGTCTCCACCGCGTTGACGATCGGGATTCCACGCGCCCGGCACCTTAGTTGCATCCTCATGGCGAAATGATAATCCAAAGGAAATACCTCTTTGAGTGGGTCCTGTACCCACGGGATAAAGAGAGCGATACGGTCCCAGTCGATTCCACGAGCAGGTATTCGGCACAACTGGATGCGCGAAGCAATCTCCGGGTGGGAGGACCGCACCCAATGCAGGAAATGCTCGTTGTAATCCAAGTGAACGCTAGGATGCCGGGCGATCAAGATGCGGCTTTCATTCTCACGCAACGATTCATTGTGGGCCGCATCCGACGCCTGCCCTTTCCGATAGTAGGCGAGAGTTATGGCCGTGTGCCGTGCCGCGGGACTTAAAAGGTCGCCAGCCGCACGGAGCCAGCTCCTGTTTTGTTGATCCATCAAAATGCGTTAGTCAAATATGTCCGAAGAGTGAAAGCCCGAAGTCAACCGGCTGCCGGAATTCGTCTGCATTTTGTTCTTTTAATATAAGATTTTTTGGCGCGCCTTGGCAATTGTATTCTCTTGCTATGGGCCAATCAAACAGGTGCTAACCTCTGCTCGTAAAGGATTTGGCCCAGATGTAATTTTCAATAAGTTCAAGTGATTTTGGCGCCAGCCTAAAAAACCGGCAGCACTTCACAGCGCTGCCGGTTTTATCGTCCTAGCGTTTTTGTTTACGACGGTTGTTTACACATTACACGTCATAATAAAGAAAGTATTCGTAGGGATGGGTGCGCAGCCGCACTTCATCGTATTCTTCCATCTTAAGTTCAATGTAATTATCGATGAAGTCCTCCGTGAAAACATCTCCTTTGAGGAGAAAATCTCGATCATCGGCCAGCGCCTCGAGGGAACCGCGCAGAGAATCGGGCACGAAGTGCAGGTTAGACGCTTCCTCCGGAGGCAGGTCGTAGAGGTTCTTATCCATCGGCTCACCCGGATCGATCTTGTTTTCAATGCCGTCCAGACCAGCCAAAAGCAGAGCAGGAAAAGCCAAATAAGGATTGCTCGAAGGGTCCGGGCAACGAAATTCCACCCGCTTGGCTTTGGGGCTGGGGCTGTAGGTTGGAATGCGGCAAATGGCCGAGCGGTTGCGGGCCGAGTAGGCCAGAATAACCGGGGCTTCGAAACCGGGCACGAGTCGTTTGTAACTGTTGTTGGTGGGATTGCAAATGGCACACAGGGCGGGTGCGTGCTTGAGCAAGCCGCCGATGTACCAGATGGCTTCCTGGCTTAAACCGGCGTAGCCGTCACCGGCAAACAAAGGTTGGTCGTCTTTCCAAAGGGAGGAGTGGATGTGCATACCGGATCCATTGTCCCCGAAAATAGGTTTGGGCATAAAGGTGGCCGACTTGCCGTTCCTGAAAGCCACATTTTTAACCACATACTTGTAGATGGAAAGATGGTCTCCCATTTTCAGCAGGGTGTTGAACCGCAAATCGATTTCGGCCTGTCCGCCGGTGGCCACTTCATGGTGCTGGGCCTCCACCTCAAGGCCCAGGTCGATCATGGTCAGGACCATCTCGTTACGCAGATCCATGCTTTGGTCGCCAGGAGGAACGGGTAAATAGCCTTCTTTATGGCGAATTTTGTAAGATTGGTTGGGAGACTCGTCCCGTCCCGTATTCCAGATGCCCTCGACGGAATCAACGGAGTAAAAGGACTCATTGGATTCCGACCCGTAACGAACATCGTCGAAGATGAAGAACTCCGCCTCGGGACCAAAATAGGCGGTGTCGGCCAATCCGGTCGAGCGCAGGTATTCACCCGCTTTTTTCGCAATGCCACGGGGCGAACGGTCGTAGGGCTCCCGTGTGATGGGTTCTTCGATATCGCAGATCAG
>JAJFLT010000329.1 GCA_021772555.1 Opitutales bacterium
ATTATCTCTGCCTGCTCGGTTGGAACCCGAAAGACAACACAGAAATATTCCCTTTGCTCGAAATGATCGAGCGCTTCGATCTTCCTGGAATCAACAAAGACGGCGCCCGGTTCGACGAGAAAAAGCTGGCCCACATCAACGGTGAATACCTGCGTAATCTCCCGCTCAACACATTCGCGGAAAAGTCCCAGCCGCTGTTGAAAGAGGCAGGCTTGATCGACGATAAAACGGATGACGATTATCTGCGAGCCGTCCTCGGTTTATGCCAGGAAAAAGTCCGCTCCTTCAACGACCTGGCTGGTTACACGGGTTATTTTTTCACCGAGAATTTTCCCATTCTGGAAAAAGCCCAAAGGAAAATTTTCAAAAAAGGCGATCCCCTCGCCCGCCTGCAAGAACTCTCCGTGGAACTTGCCCAATTGGAAAATTTTGACGAGGAAAGTCTCGAATTTACGATCAAACAACTCGCCGAACAAAACGATCTTTACACCGGCGATTACATTCATGCGACCCGCCTGGCGGTTTCCGGAACCAATGCCGGGCCAAGTTTTTACGCCCTCTTGCGAGTCCTCGGTAAAAAACGGTCGCTGGCCCGCATGGAAAAATTTATTGCAAACCACCAGGCCGAAGAAATTTAGTACCAGTCCCATTGCTTTAATTTTTATAAAATCCATTCCATGAGTTCACCGGAAGAAAGTTCCAGTTCCCACTTCATTCGCACCATCATCGCCGAAGACGTGCAGGCCGGAAAACACGACGGGAAGGTCATCACCCGGTTTCCACCCGAACCAAACGGCTACCTCCACATCGGCAACGCCAAGGCCTTCTGCATCAACTTCGGCATGGCCGAGGAATTCGGCGGCCCCTGCCACCTGCGCTTCGACGACACCAACCCAGTCAAAGAAGAACAGGAGTTTATCGATGCCATCAAAGAAGACATCGGCTGGATGGGCTTTGTTTGGGGCCAGCACGAATATTACGCATCGGACTATTTTGAGCAGCTCTATCAGTGGGCCGTCCAGCTAATTAAGGACGGCAAGGCTTACGTGGACGATCTCTCGGCGGAGGAAATTCGTGAGTATCGCGGCACCCTCACCCAGCCGGGTAAAAATAGCCCTTTCCGCGACCGCGGAATGGAGGAAAATCTCGACCTCTTCAAACGGATGCGCGACGGTGAATTCCCCGATGGCGCGCACGTCCTGCGGGCCAAAATCGACATGGCCTCCGGCAATATGAACATGCGCGACCCGGTCATGTACCGCATCCTCCATCAAACCCATCCGCGCACCGGGGATGCCTGGTGCATTTACCCAACCTACGATTTTACGCACGGCCAAAGTGACTCCCTCGAGGGGATCACCCATTCTCTCTGCTCACTTGAATTTGAAGACCATCGCCCACTCTATGATTGGTTCATCGCACAACTCGGCATTTTCCCCTCCAGACAATACGAATTCGCCCGCCTGAACATCACTTACACGACGCTGAGCAAACGCTACCTGCGCCAATTGGTGGAGGGGGGCCATGTCAGCGGTTGGGACGACCCTCGCCTGCCGACACTGCGCGGAATGCGCCGCCGGGGTTATACGCCACAGTCCATCCGCATCTTTATTGAACGCGTGGGAGTGGCCAAACGGGAAAACGTCATCGAAGTCTCCCTGCTGGAACATTGCCTGCGGGAAGACCTCAATAAACGCGCCCCTCGGGTCATGGCTGTACTGCGGCCATTGCGAGTGGTTCTGATTAATTACCCGGAGGACAAAGAAGAGGAATTGGAAGGCATCAACAACCCCGAAGATCCCTCCGCCGGGACGCGTAATGTTCCCTTTTCGCGGGTACTCTACATCGAGCGGGATGATTTCCGGGAAGAGGCGCCGAGGAAATTTTTCCGCCTTGCTCCGGGCCGTGAAGTGCGGCTTCGTTACGGATATTTCATCACCTGCGTTGAAGTCGTCAAAGATGAATCCAGCGGTGAGGTAATCGAACTGCGATGCACCTACGACCCGGAAACACGCGGCGGCAGTTCCCCCGATGGCCGAAAAGTAAAAGGGACCATCCATTGGGTATCGGCGCAACACGCCCTTGAGGCCGAGGCCCGGCTATACGACCGGCTTTTCATATCGGAAAGCCCGGAAAAAACCGAGCCGGGCAAGAACTTTACCGACAACCTGAATCCCGATTCCCTGGAGATCGTATCCTGCCAAGTCGAGCCGAGCCTGGCCGAAGCTGCGCCCGGCAGCATTTATCAGTTCGAGCGGTTGGGTTATTTTTGCGTCGATTCGGTCGATTCCGAAAAGGACAAACTCGTCTTCAATCGCGCCGTGCCCCTCCGCGATTCCTGGAAGAAAATCGAGCGGCAAGCTTCCAGAAAAAAATAGTGATGTACGTCGAAATATCATTCAGCCAATCACTTTGATTTAGAATTCACTGTGAAAAAGCGATCGCGAAAGATTTCCAGTCGAATTCACGATGTCGTGGATGAGGACTTTCTCTATACGGTCATCGAAAAGAAGCGGGGCAATTTACTGCTGGCGCTCGATTGCGTGCAGGACCCGCATAATCTTGGGGCGTGTCTGCGAACAGCCGACGCTGCCGGAGTGGGGGCCGTCTTTGCGCCCCGCAATCGGGCCGTTGCCATAACCGATACGGTACGGCACGTAGCGCAGGGAGCGGCCGAAAAAATACCATTCATCCGGGTGACTAATCTGGCCCAAACCCTTAACAAATTAAAGGATGCGGGGTTCTGGATCATGGGGACTTCCGACCGAGGCCAAAAATCGATCTACGAAGCGTCTTTCTCCGAACCAACGGTGCTGGTCATGGGCTCCGAGGAATCTGGATTGCGTCGCCTAACGACGGATACTTGCGATGAAGTATTAAGAATCCCAATGCGCGGTTACGTAAATTGCTTGAATATATCCGTGGCCACAGGGGTATGTTTGTTTGAGATTCAAAGACAACGGAGCCTGGCTCCCGTCAAAAGATCGAACATATAAAACCCTGATGTTTAATTTCTAAACGTCGACTATTTTTCCCCATCGACGCTTTTAACCGTAAATCCAGATTCAAGCATTCCCTCTATTCGGGTCCTTAGTTTCGGGTTGAAATACGGCGTGCAAGGAAGGGGTGAATCCCAACACATGGACCCTTTTACGGGGACATATAGTGTTTCTCCTGACAACGTTGTCTCCTCAACCAAAGGATCTATTTTTATTGGATGAAATCCTGTTGTTGAAATGGATAAGCAATTGATACGGCTACACCTTAATGCCATGTCACCTATAAATTTATAGTTAGCAACTAAAAAAACAACACAAACCACTATTATAAACTTACGGTCACTTAAATGCCGATGATAATTTGAAAGCAATATCAAAGCCGTGCCCATGGACAGCAGCCAAAATTGTGCGTGGGCAAAACGAGGTGCAGGGGCCGTAATAAACCAATAACTCAAGCCCGCAACAACAGGGAGTAACAATAAAAATTCAATGGGTCGCGGTAAATATTTTTTTCTGACAGTAGTAAACACAAAGATAAATGCAAAAAAGGAAGTGATTG
>JAJFLT010000330.1 GCA_021772555.1 Opitutales bacterium
AGGTTCGAACCCTTGTCGGGCAGCCATATTGGGGCGCCAACAAAATCCCAACGATTTCAGGCGACCCCTTTTTTCCGGATAACTTTGGGTTTGATCAGGTAGGGCAGGAAGTCTTTCATGGCCCTTGCGGGAATGGTGCAGGTTAAGCGAGTGCCTTCATTTTCGGCTTCTTCTTTGTGCACACAACCCATTTCGTGCAGGCGGTGCCTGAGGTCGTAGCGATTGTGCGGCAGGAGAAATTCTTGGGTGTATTCGCCTTCATCCAGCTTTTTCTCCAGGCGGCTGATGAAGGCATCCATCCCGTCCCCCGTTTTAATGCTGATGTAGGAGGCTCCGTTCAAACCCACCAGCTTGAAATCGTGTTTCTCATCTTCGCTCGTCAGGTCGATTTTGTTGTAAACCGTTATAATCCGTTTTTCCTCCGCACCCAACTCCTTGAGCACCTGCAAGGTGGTGGCCGCCTGCTGAAAACAATCGGCATTGGACGCATCAATAATGTGGATGAGAAAATCGGCCGCCAGTGCCTCTTCCAAAGTGGCCTTGAAAGCCTCCACCAAATGATGGGGCAGGTTGCGTACGAAACCCACTGTATCGGTCAGCAGAAGAATCCGCCCGGAAGGCAATTCCAGACGTCGCGTGGTGGGATCGAGAGTGGCGAACAGCTTGTCCTCAACAAGGCTGTCCGCCTCCGTCAGGTAATTGAGGAGGGAGGATTTGCCGGCATTGGTATAGCCAACAATGGCCGCTGTGGGCATGGGAACCTTCAACCTCCGGCTCCGCTGCACAGTCCGTTGTTTTCTCACCAGGGCCAGCTCATCTTTCAGGCGGGAGATGCGCTTGCGCACCAACCGCTGGTCGATCTCGATTTGCGCCTCGCCCTCGCCTCTTTGGGTGACGCCGCCACCGCGCTGACGGCTCAGGTGCGTCCAGGCCCGTTTGAGGCGTGGCAGGGAGTACGTCATCCGAGCCAGATCGACCTGCAAAACCGCCTCCTTGGTCTGCGCCCGGCGGGCAAAAATATCTAGGATGACCTCATGCCGGTCGATCACGCAAAACCCGCTCTCTTTTTCCCAATTACGCTGCTGGCCGGGAGTCAGTTCATTATCGAATATGATGCAGTCGCAATCAAGATCACGGGCCTTTTTCAATATTTCCGCCATCTTGCCCTTGCCCAGAAAAAACCTCGCGCTTGGAGACCTCAGGTGGACTATTTCCAAACCAGTCACCTCGATATCGATGGACCGGGTCAATTCACCCAACTCCGCCAGCGAACTCTTCACAAACTCGACCGACTCGCGCTGCCGCAAGGCACCCACCAAAAAGGCCCTCTCCACCTGCTGCGGTTTTTCTTTGATCTCAAACATGAGTATACATTTTCAAGCAATCACCCCGGAAAACAACGCCCAATTTAAAAGCACCGATGCTCCGTGTCAATCTGTGCAAACAGTAGCATTTAATCAGCTATTAAAATTTACTTCCTACTAGCGATGAATTAAGGTTGCCGGAATCCAGGTTATCTCAACGCTTTTGTCCCACATAAAAGAATAGCCGCCTGACATATTTGATATTTATGAATACCGCTGAACTGGATGGCATTTTGGAGTTTCTGCGCCATGCCGAGAGGCTCAAAATCGAGACCCGCACCGCTTTCACCTCGGAGGGCATCCGGGAGACCGTGGCGGAGCACACTTGGCGTCTCTGCTTGATGTCGTTGGTATTCGAGGATAATTTTCCAGATATAAATTACTCCAAATTGGTCAAGATGTGCATCATCCATGATCTGGGTGAAGCTATCGGGGGAGACATTCCGGCCATTGAACAGGAGGCGGGTAAAAGCAAGTCCGCAGAGGAACGGGAAGATTTGGTGACCTTACTCCAGCCGCTTCCCGAGCGGTTGCAAAAGCCTATACTACAACTATGGGACGAATATGAGGAAGCCGCCTCGCCCGAAGCAAAGCTAGCCAAGGGCCTCGATAAGCTCGAGACGATATTGCAGCACAACCAAGGCAAGAATCCGCCCGATTTCGATTACCGCTTCAATCTGGATTACGGAAAGAGTTTCACCACTGAAGACCCCTTGATCGCATCGATCCGAAAAATTCTGGATCGCGACACTGAGGAACGCGCGAACGAATCCGCTACAAAAAAATGAGATCAGTTTTCTTCTAAAACCGCTTGGGCTGCGGCCAACCGGGCCACGGGGACTCGGGGAGGCGAACAGCTTACGTAGTCCAAACCGGCTCGGTGGAAAAATTTAACGGAATTGGGGTCGCCGCCGTGTTCACCGCATATGCCCAATTTCAGGTTCTCTTTTGAGGCCCGGCCATCTTTTACGGCAATCTCCACGACACGGCCCACTCCGTCGAGGTCGAGGGAGGCGAAGGGATTGCGGGGTAGGATTTCCAGATCCTGATAAGTGGGCAGGAAGCTGCCGGAGTCATCCCGGCTCATGCCCAGTGTGGTCTGTGTGAGGTCGTTGGTACCGAAGCTGAAAAAGTCGGCCGTTTGTGCGATTTCTCGGGCCTGCATGGCGGCCCGCGGAATTTCGATCATGGTGCCCACTAGGTATTTGATTTTAACCTTTTTCTTTGCCTGCACCTCGGCTGCCACGCGATGGATGACTTCCACCTGGTTTTTCAACTCTTCGGCGAATCCGACCAACGGGACCATGATCTCCGGCTCCACCCGGATCGGGTTTTTGCCCGATTGCACCTGCACGGCCGCTTCCATGATGGCCCGGGCCTGCATTTCGGTGATTTCTGGATAGCTGATACCCAGACGGCAGCCGCGGTGACCCAACATGGGGTTTTCTTCATGCAAAGAGCGGATACGGTCGATGACCACTTCGGCGGATACATTGAGCTCTTGCGCCAAGGCCCGCCTGGAGGCGTCGTCCTGGGGCAAAAATTCGTGCAGGGGCGGGTCGAGCAGGCGGATGGTCACGGGGCGGTTGCCCATGGCCCGGAAGATGCCGGCAAAGTCCCGGCGTTGCATGGGCAAAAGTTTTTTCAGGGCCGCCTGACGCTCTTTGGTACCCACCGCCAGAATCATCTGACGCATGTGGGTAATGCGGTCGCCTTCGAAAAACATGTGTTCGGTGCGGCAGAGGCCTATGCCTTGGGCTCCGAGGGCCACGGCTTGTCGCGCTTGAAGGGGCGAATCGGCGTTGGTGCGCACTTTCATCCGGCGGTGCTTGTCGGCCCAAGTCATAACTTTGCTGAATAGCTGGTAGGTATAACTTTTTTCCGGTTTCAGTTTGCCGTCGAGTACCTGATTGACTTCCGAGGGGGCGGTGTCCACATGCCCGGCAAAGACTTCGCCGGTGGTTCCGTCGAGGGAGATATTGTCCCCTTCCCGCAGGATGGTTCTGCCCGCCTTGAGGGTGCGCTTGCCATAATCCATTTCAATGGCCTGGGCGCCGCAGACGCAGACCTTGCCCATCTGCCGTGCAACCAGGGCTGCGTGCGAGCTGACGCCCCCCCGAGAGGTGAGAATGCCTTCCGAGGCGATCATGCCCCGGAGGTCTTCGGGGGAAGTTTCGACCCGGCACAAAATCACATTTTCGCCGCGCCGGGCGCGCCATTCGGCCTGCTTGGCGGAAAAAACAATTTTTCCCGTGGCAGCACCCGGACCGGCCGGAAGACCGGTGGCGATTTTTTGGGTCAGGCCACGGCTCTTCTCATCGAATACCGGCACCAGCAAGCTGGAAATGGATTCGGCGGGAATCTTGGTCAGCGCCGTTTTGATGTCCATCAACCGTTCCTTGACCATTTCTACGGCAATGCGCACGGCAGCCAGGCCGGTGCGTTTTCCGTGGCGGGTCTGGAGCATGAAAAGGGTACCTTCTTCGACCGTAAACTCGAAGTCCTGCATGTCCCGGAAATGTTTTTCGAGTTTCTTGCGAACCAATTCCAGTTCCTTGTGGGCCACGGGCATTTCCTCGGCCAGTTGGGCAATCGGCTTGGGGGTCCGCACCCCCGCCACCACGTCTTCGCCCTGGGCATTAATGAGGTATTCTCCGTAAAAAACCTTTTCACCATTGGCCGGGTCGCGTGTAAAGGCAACGCCGGTGGCGCAATTATCGCCCATGTTGCCGAATACCATAGCCTGCACATTAACAGCCGTGCCCCACTCAGCGGGAATGTTGTATTTTTGCCGGTAAACGATGGCCCGCTCATTTTGCCAGGAACTGAACACCGCGCTGATGGATCCCCAAAGTTGCTGGTAAACATCCTGCGGAAAGCTTTCTTTCGTTCGCTGCTTAATGAGCTTCTTGTATTGTTTAATCAGTTCCTGTAAATCGTTTGCCGTGAGGTCGGCATCGTCCGTCACATTACGCTTCTCTTTGAGTTTCTCCAAAATAGCGTCGAAAGGATCATGCTCGTTCTCATTTCTGGGCTGCACGCCCATGACGACATCTCCGTACTTTTGAATGAACCGCCTATAACAATCGTAGGCAAATCGCGCGTTGCCGGATTTTTCAGCCAATCCGGCGACGG
>JAJFLT010000034.1 GCA_021772555.1 Opitutales bacterium
ACCCGCCCAAACTTCCAGATCGTATTGCTTGGCGTGGGGAAAACCAATTTCTCCGCTGCACATGAGGAGGAGGCGGTAGGGCAGTTCCAGTTTGCGTAACAGCCGCTCCGAATCTTCCCTCAAAGATTCCAGCTCGTCGAAACTGTCCTCCGGCAAAACCCATTTGACCAATTCCACCTTGTCGAATTGATGCACCCGGTTGAGCCCGCGCACCTCTTTCCCGTAGCTGCCCGCTTCCCGGCGAAAACAGGGTGTGTGGGCCACACAGCGCAGGGGCAGCTCATCGCCCTCGAAAATTTTGTCCCGGTAAAGATTCGTAACCGGCACTTCGGCTGTGGGAATGAGGTAAAAACCGGAGTCTGTAATCTCATACATCTGCCCTTCCTTGTCCGGCAACTGGCCGGTGGCCGTGGCGCTGGCAGCATTGACCATGAGGGGCGGCATAATTTCCACATAACCCGCCCCGACGGCTTCTTCCAGAAAGAAACGGATGAGGGCGCGCACCAGCCGGGCCATGGGACCAATAAAAAAGGGAAAACCGGCTCCCGTCACCTTGCCTCCACCGGGCAGATCGACGTATTTCAAAAATAGCGGAAGGTCGAAATGAGGAAGGGCGTTGGTGGAAACCTCTTCAGGGCTGCCCCAGGCATCGATGACCTGGTTGTCCTTCTCACCATCGCCTTCGGGGACGGATTCGTGCGGGAGGTTGGGAACGGTCAACAGTTGCTGTTTCCATTTCTCGTCCACCTCCTGCTGTTGTTTCTGCAATTCTTTCACCTCGCCGGATAACACCTTCATTTGTCCGATTTTTTCGAGAAACTCAGCTGAACCCTTGGGTAGCCCCGCCACCTCCGAACTGGCCGACTTTTGCCTCCCACGGGCCTCTTCCGCCCGCGTGACAATGGATCGCCTTTCATTATCGAGTGCGAGAATGGCATCGACGTCACAGGCAAACTTTTTCACGCGCACCGCCTCGCGCACTTGCTCGGGGTGCTCTCTCAATAGTTTCAAGTCGATCATGGCAAAGGGAGGGTTTTTGGGCCTTTATGGCTAAAAAATCAATATTTATCCTAGACCCTGCAGAATCGTTTCAATCTTCTCGAATACTACGTCCATGGTCAGTTTTGAGAGATCGCCGCCCCGCGCCGTAAGAACATGGTTGGACTCATTGATAAGCGGAAACGGCCCAAAACGTTTGGGGTCGGTCGGCCCGAAAAGAGCGAGAACCGGAGTTCCAATGGCGGTCGCCAGGTGCATCGGTCCGCTGTCATTGGCGATAACAAGGCGGGCTTTCGAGATCAATGGGACCAGTTCGTCAATGGCCGTAATGCCCATCAAATTGATCAATTTTTTATTATCGGAAAAACCTCCCATGTCCTGCACGGTTTCAGAACCGGCCAAAATCACCGGGATTTTCGGAAATTTATTTATCAAAGTTTCGACCAGACTCATGAAGTAGGGCCATTGTTTTTCCGGGCGTCGGCTTTCAAAAAAAATCACCACCGGATCGCCCTCCAGCGCTTCCGGGTCGAAGCTGCGTATCACCGGCCGACGAAATTCCAGCGGCCCCCGGATAACCGGATCGCAACCGATGGCAGGAAGAAACTGGAATAGAATTTCCACCGCATGGGCCTCTTTACCGGCCTCTGGAAAGGTGATGCGTTCGTTGCAGGCCAAGGCGGACAACTCCCGCGCATCGGTTCGCCCGATCTTTCTCTCAGCGCGAGCGGCCAGAGCCATTAAACCCGAGCGGGCCAACCCTTGCATATCAAAGACCACATCGAACTGTTGCCCACGACGCACCTGCCAAAGCAGTTTGCAGAACCCCGGAACTCCCCGATGCCGGTGAAACAAGAAACATTCATCGACGGCTCGGCAGGAGCGCACCAGCGGGTAAAAGATTTCCCGCACTACCCAGGATATACGGCAACCCGGCATCTGCTGGCGAATCGACTGGGCCGCCTGTAAGCCATGCACAATATCCCCAAATGAGGAAGGTTTGATGATTAGAATGTCCAAGCTGAATGCGGATTCAACGGTCCTTAAGAATTTTCTTCCATTGAGAGCATCCTCCGACAATTGAGCAAACGGGTAAAAGTTTCAACCAAGAATACAGAACCTGAATCTCAACTACCGCCACAGATTGGCATGAAACCTAGAATTCTATAGCGAGTTGCGCGGCCACCATGTGCCGGTGATCCAGTTCAAATTCCTCCTCATCGTCGAAAATAAATCCATCCTTGAAATCGCCGTATAAATAATCGACGGACAAGGTGACATGTTTGGCCAGCACCATGGTGGCCCCCAACCCGTATTGCCACTCAGGTTGTTCATCGAGTTCGCTACTATGCTCAATCCGCCCGGCAACCTGCATATTCTGGCCGATGAAGTAGGCCAACTCCACGTTATAAGCGGTCGGCTTGTCCCGATCCGGGTCGAGTTCTGCAAATCTCCGGGTGGCCTGCACGATTTCGGCGGTGACCTCAAAGGTATTCATTCCGATCAAAGCATAAGCGTTCCATCCGGGCACGCGGCGTTCGAAACTGGCGTAATCCCCGATCAGGGATTCATCGGCCTCGGCCAGGTCCGAAACATAGGACGCGGCTACGCGGATAGATTCGTTATCGGAAACGTATTCGGCCATGAATCCCCAATCGAGCCCGTTATCCTTTCCAATCTGGTCAACCTCGCTCTCGAAAAAATAAGCGGCTAATTCCACATTATCATTGAGTCCATAATCGACAATAAGTGACGTCCGGCGGGTTTCACCAAACTCGAGGGACGGGCCGATCACCAAATGGCTGTAGTACTCACCAAAGGGAATGTATTGTTTGCCGAATTTGAATCCCCAATCCTCGATATCCACACCGACCATCACTTCATCCATTTTCGAGCGATACTTTCTATCGTATTCGGCCTCAAAGATTATTTCGGATTCCAGCCATTCCCCAACCGTGATAATGGAAGCTACCTGGAGAGTCACGATAGTGTCGGGGTTATCGGTCATTTCAAAACTGTCGCTGAATTTATTTTTGGCGTATTCCTTCTCCAATTCGACGAGCCCGGAGAGCTTCAACCAATCGGTGATTTCCCTGCCCAAACCGGCCTCCCGTCGTTCTTCCGGACTGCGATAAATCCTGGCATGTTGCACGACCGGTTCTTTGGTTTCTGCCTCCGGTTCTTCCATCGGTTCTTCCTGAGCCAATACCAAAGCCGGAATGGTCGCCACCGAAGCAAACGCTCTGCCGACGTATACAAAGAAATCAAAGATGGAACGATCGGTTCTCATCAATATTCAACCAATACCTGTGTTTATCCAAGTCATCCGTAGTTATAGTTAATATCTGGTTTGAGAATCAATCAGCCAAGCAATTGATAAGCCATAACCGATTTGCTTTTCCCCTTCAATTGTTGCTCTCCCAAAGATGTTAGGTTTAAATTTTTCTGTTTCAGGGTAGCATAAGTTGTTTGCGAAAGCACGGCGCCGTTGGGCACGGCTTTGCGCATCAGCCGCTGTGCTATGTTGACGGTGTCCCCGATAATGGTCCGGTCCAGCATTCCACCCGCTATGCTCCCCACGTCCGCGATAATGCACTCCCCCGTGTTGATGCCGATGCGTGCCTGCACCTGTTCACCTTTCTTGCCCAATTCGTTCAAAAGCTGAAGGATTTTCAGTGCCGCTTCGACAGCGCGCGTGGGGTGGCCTGTGTTGTCAAAAATACAAACCACCTCATCGGCCACATACTTGTCAATATAGCCGCCCGAATCAACCAGGGCGACCGTTACCAAATCGTAATAGTGATTCAAAAAGGCTACCGTCTGGTTGGGGTTAAAATTTTCCGCTATAGTGGTAAATGAGACAATATCGACAAATAATACGGTGATTACTTTTTCTTCGGCGGTTGCCTTTTCCGTTTTCTCACCGGCCCGGCGATAGGCCTCGGCAATGGCCATGGGATTTAAGTATTGATGCAGTTGGGATTGAGTTCGGGCCAGTTGCCGGGCCATACTGTTAAAGTCCTGGGCAAGGACTCCGATTTCATCCAGCCGCTCCACTGTCACTTGCCGTGTGAGGTCTCCACTGGCGATATGAGCCATCGTTTCCCTTACCTTTCGCAGGGGGAAAAACACCTGCCGATTCAACAGAATACCCGCTATGATAATGATAATAATGGCCCCCGCAAGGGCGGCGCCTATCATCGCCCAACGAATGGTATTGAGGCCTTCATCCAGCGGCCCAAGGGATAATTTGACATTGATTCCACCCCTGATTCCACCAGCTACGAGCGGAGTTGTCATGCTCAGGATGCGTTGGCCTCCGGCTAAATAGTAATCGGGATGATCGGGCTTATAAATTAAATCTTCATCATCGCGATCGATAAGTATGATAGGTTGATCGCCCCTCAACGCATTGAATAAATCCGCGTGTTCCTCATCGTCCGCCACCTCGATATTGTCCCTGATATTACTCGCCACAATCTCCGAAGAATCCCCCTCCTCGGCCTGGATTAGGACATTCATTTCGATATCGTTTTTTTCCCGAATCGAAACCAGGCGGTCTATATGGGCCTGTATTTCCGGGAAATCCTCTTCTTCCATCAGAGGGGCAATGATGGATTTCAGAGTATCCGAAACCAATAACGCTTCATGCTCGATTTCCAGTGTGGTGGCCTTTTGGAATTGATACAGAGTGTAAACCTCCAAAAGGCTGACCGTTACGACGGTAAACAGTACAATTAACGCGAATAGGCGAAACCTGATGGAAGATAAAAGCGGGATCCCAAAACCCCATTTACGAATACTCCACATTAAGGGAAACCAGATAAAACAATGTCTAGTCAGGGTCAAGACAACACCGGGAATCGCAATCTCCAAACCTGATTAGTATGAATTGCAAACAGCTTTTAAGTTACACCTGCAATCTCATTGAACACCAAACCTATCATGCGAGTTGTCGTAAAACTGGAGAGTGACCGAGCCTAATCCTCCAACAACTCTCCCTCAATCATGATTTCCAGTTTATCGATGTCGGCGGCGAAACGACGGATACCCTCGGATAATTTTTCCGTGGCCATGGCGTCTTCGTTGAGAAGCCAGCGAAAGGTTTTTTCATCAAGGTCCAACTTCTGCATAGGTGAGGAAGCGGCATTTTCGGGATCGAGCTTGCGTTCGACTTTTTCGGTCGATGCTTCCAGTTCGCCCAGAA
>JAJFLT010000331.1 GCA_021772555.1 Opitutales bacterium
CCAGAAAACAGCCTGATGTATTTTTGGGGATTCCATGCGCCCTTCGACACCAACTACCCAAACTATTGGCCGGCGGACGCCCTGGGCGGTGAGGATGGCATGGCAGCCGTTGTCGACACGGCACACCGCTTCGGATACCGCCTCATGCTCCATTTGAATTACTGGGGCTGCGACGGCCACCTGCCCATCTTTGAAAAATTCCAAAGCGAACAGGTCAGGGATCGGAACGGCGTCAGCATGAGGTGGAGGGTCGAGGGAGAACCCCCCATCGAATACATTCGGCCCAGTTGCAGTGAGTGGCAGAGCATGATGGCTGATACTTGTCATCGCCTGGTGGAAAAATTTCCGGTGGATGCGCTCTTTCTCGATCAATTGGGATTTTTCATCGATGATCCCGCGTGCGAATTTGATTCCGCCTCACAGGGGTATATCGAAAAGATTCAGAAAGCATGTCCGGGCGTCGTCCTGACGGGTGAGGTATTTCAGGAACGATGCCGCTCATTGCCACTCTGGCAGGTTTGGGGCACACCGTGGAGCGGCCTTCCGGAGCGGGAAGACCTGCAGTATGCAACCATGTGGCAGGAGCTGTTCGCAGACGACATCGCGATGATTGCGCACATGGGTATGCCCGCGGCAATCCCGGTGCGGGAGAGTTGGCCCAGCTACTACTCGTATCCCCGACAACACGGCATGGAGGAAGCCGTCAGGCGTGCCAACGACTGGCATCGGGCCATCGGTGCGGTGCCTTGCATAAGGGTCAATTATCGGGAATTCGGGCTGGATGATACCGCCACCGCCATCCTTACCGGAGAGAGCGAATCCGCGAGTTGAACAGGCTGCAAATTACTCATTCGACACGGTACTTTTCCACTGTTTTTTGGTTGATGTTCACCCCCAGGCCGGGAGCTTCGGGGATGTGTATGTAGCCGTCAGTGAGTTCAAATTTCTCGTGCGTGAGCTCGTGGCGCAGGGGCGAATCGGACATGCAATATTCGAAAAGGCTTCCGTCGGGAACCGCGGCCAGGCCATGCAGCGAAGCGGCCATGGTGATGCCGCTTTTGAAGCTGTGATTGACCACTTTGCGGTGTCGAAGATGGGCTCGCCGTCCCACCTCGACCATGGTCGAAATGCCACATCGACCGGGATCGGGCTGCACCCAGTCGAGACCGCCTTCGTCCAAAAGCCGCTCGAAATCGGCCAGGAGGGATTCCGCTTCACCGCAGGCGATGGGCACGGGACTGTGCGCACATAGTTGAGCATAGCCCGCAATGTCGTCCGGTGACAAGGGTTCCTCCAACCAGAAGATGCCGAATTCATCGAATTGTTGGGCGCGTTTGAGACCCGTTTTCCAGTCCCACACTTGACCGGCGTCTACAAGAAGATCCACATCGTCACCCGCGCCGCGCCGCGCTTCGCGTACCAAGGCGATATCAACCGCTTCGTCGCGCCCCATAGGGCCCCAACCGAATTTGATGGCGCTAAAACCCATATCGGCGTAGCGCCTCGCCAGTTCGTAGGTTTGTTCGGGAGTATCGCCAAAAAGAATCGAACAATAGGCGCGGAAGCGGGTTTGAAAAGGACCACCGAAAAGCCTGTAAACAGGGCATTGAGCGGCTTTGCCGGCGATATCCCAGAGAGCTTGATTGATGCCCGCCATAGCGTGGCGGCCCACACCGGTGCGACCATAATAATTGGCGGCCGAGAACATTTTCGCCATACAAACTTCCACCGCCCGTGGATCCGCGCCCTCTAGAGCGTTGGCCAGACCATTGCAGATCTTGTGCGAGTGTGGCGCTTCAACAATGGCTTTTACAACCGTGGGCGCCGAATCGACTTCGCCCCATCCGGTGAGACCCTCATCGGTCTCGATCTTGATCAGGCAAGTGTCCTGCGTGCCATCGCAGGCGGTTGTGACGGTGGGAAGGCGTAAGACAATGGCGGATACGCGGGTTATTTTCATTGGAATCAATAGTTTGCTAACGACTCGAGTAGGGATCGGCGGCATCGCGCAAACCGTCGCCCAGGAAATTAAAGGCGAGAACGGTAAGCACGATAAAAATGACGGGGAAAAGCAGCCACGGGTAGCTGGCCACGACCTGCAAATTCATGGCGTCCTGGAGAAGCACGCCCCAACTGACTATGGGGGATCGCAGCCCCAATCCGAGAAAGCTCAAGGCGGTTTCACCCAGAATCATGACCGGGACACTGAGGGTTAATGTCACAATAATGTGGCTGGTAACCCCGGGCAGCAAGTGCCGAAAAATAATGCGCCCATGGCCCGCGCCGAGGAGCCGTGCGGCGACCGCGTAATCCTCCTCCCGCAGGGCCAGTATTTTCCCCCGCACAACTCTGGCCAGCCCCGTCCAATTGAGCAGACTGAGGACGATGGTGATGGCAAAGTAAACCCTCAGAGAAGACCAGTCCCCAGGCATAACCGCGGCAATCGCCAGCCACAGCGGAAGTTGGGGAAACGAATTGATAATCTCAATACTGCGCTGAATGAGGTTGTCGACCCACCCGCCGAGGTATCCCGAGACTCCGCCGAAGAACAACCCGAGAACGAATGTAATGAAAATCGCGACCAGCCCCGCTGAAAGGCTAACGCGCGACCCGTAAATTATGCGCGAAAACAAATCGCGGCCGAGTTTGTCCGCGCCGAGAAAATAAAAAGACCTACTCTCCCCCGGCTTACCATCGAGTCCGAAAAAATGGCGATCGCAGGCCAATATACCCCAGAGCCGATACGGTTCCCCGCGCACGAAGAAGCCCAAGGGCACATGTTGGCCCGGAATGGCTGTGTAGGATTTGCTCAAGGTAACGGGATCGGTATGGGCCTTGTAAGCTTGCACATATAACCCTTCCGAAAAGTTGAAGTTGAGCGACTGAGGAGGATGATAAATAAAGTCGAGATCGCGAAACTCCCTTGTTACGGGAGCAAAAAATTCTGCGAAAATCGCCAGCAGGTATAGAAGGCCGAGAACAAAGAGGGATATCACTCCCAGCCGATGGAGACAAAATCGTCGTGCTGTCAACTGCCACTGTGAAAGAACGTCGGTTCTATTTCCCTCCGCTGGCACTTCGATGCCTTGGTGCTCTGCCTTTTCTACTTTCACATTTATTCGCAAAGCGGAATTAGCGCACACTTCCTCCCATACGTATGCGCGGGTCCAACCAGAGGAGCAGAAGGTCGCTCACGAGGGTACCCACCACACCCAGCAGGCTTAAAACCATGAGCATGGACCCCGCCAGGTAAATATCCTCGGACAAAAGCGCGCTTAGCATCAACGGACCCACCGTGGGCAAACTCAGTACGATGGCGACAATCGCGCCACCGGATACAAGTTGGGGGAAAAGGGCGCCAATCCCTGAGACGAAC
>JAJFLT010000332.1 GCA_021772555.1 Opitutales bacterium
GGAAAGAACCAACTTTGAATTTTTGTAACTGAATCACCATTTCCCGCATTATGTCCCAAGTTTCTGACATCAACATTGTTGAAACGGCTGTTTTACCGGCGCCGGAATACCTTAGCCGCGAGGTTCCCTGTTCCCATAAGCAAGGGAATTTCGTGGCCGAGGCAAGAAAGGAAATTGGCGAAATCCTTTCCGGTAAAGACTCCCGCTTGCTCGTCATTGTTGGCCCCTGCTCCATCCACGATGTCGAAGCGGGCCGTGAATACGCCCGCAAACTGGCGGATTTAGCCCGGGAAGTCGCCGACAAGATTTCAATTGTCATGCGGGTCTATTTTGAAAAACCACGCACCACGGTGGGTTGGAAGGGATTGATCATGGATCCTCACCTGGACGGCAGTTGCAACATTCCCAGTGGCTTGAAGCTGGCCCGTAAATTTCTCCTCGAAGTCCTCGATCTGGGACTACCCACGGCAACCGAATTGCTCGACCCCATAACTCCGCAGTATATCGCCGATTTGATTTGCTGGAGCGCCATCGGCGCGCGCACCGCGGAATCGCAGACCCACCGCCAAATGGCTTCCGGTTTGTCTATGCCTCTGGGGATCAAAAATGGCACCTCAGGGGAAATTCTTCCGGCCGTAAACGCCATCAAGGCCGCCCGCGAACCTCAGACATTTCTCGGCGTCAGCCAACAGGGGCTGGCCTCAGCCGTCACCACACGGGGCAATCCTTATTGCCATATCATTCTCCGCGGAGGCGCCCAAGGCCCCAATTGTAGTCCCGAAGACGTAGAGAAAACCCGGTCCCTTCTGCTCGAAGCTGACCTGCCGCCATCCATTATGATCGATTGCAGCCACGACAACAGCGGGAAGGATCCAGCCAGGCAACCGGATGTTTTTCATCGCATTCTCAAAGATCAAGCGGGCAAAGACGGTCCCGTTTACGGGCTCATGTTGGAAAGCAACCTGGTGGCGGGGAATCAATCTTTTCCCCAGGCGAAGGAAAAACTGCGCTATGGCCAATCGATTACGGATGCCTGTATCGGTTGGGAGGAAACCCGGGAATTGATCCTGGCCGAATACAAAAACCTTTGAATTTTTCTGCAAAAACTGTTAAAAAAACGCAATCCATACAAATTATGAAAAATCCTATTCGAATTGCTGTTACCGGCGCTGCCGGGCAAATTGGCTACGCCCTAGTTTTTAGAATCGCCTCGGGCGCTCTTTTCGGCTCCGACCAACCGGTCAGCCTCAACCTGATCGAGATTCCGCCCGCCCTCGACGCCCTCGAAGGCGTGGTCATGGAATTGAACGACTGCGCTTTTCCCCTGTTGCGGGATGTGGTTCCAACGGTCGATTTGGATGAAGGTTTTCGAGACGCTAATTGGTGCCTGCTGGTGGGTAGCGTACCCCGCAAGGCTGGCATGGAACGCGGCGACTTACTGGGAATCAATGGCAAGATTTTTGTCGGACAAGGGCAGGCTATCGCTAATAATGCGGCTTCCGATGTGCAAACCCTGGTCATTGGAAATCCCTGCAACACCAACTGCCTGATCGCAATGAACAATGCTCGCGATGTTCCCCGCGATCGCTGGTTCGCCATGACCAGATTGGACGAAAACCGGGCCAAGTATCAACTCGCTCAAAAAGCGGGCCGCGAAATCACGGCGGTCAGCAACATGACCATCTGGGGCAACCATTCCGCCACCCAATATCCGGACTTTTATAATGCCAGAATCGATGGAAATTCCGCCTTTGAGGTCATCGGCGACGATCAATGGCTTAAAGATGAGTTTATACCGACCGTGCAAAAACGTGGAGCCGCTATCATCAAGGCACGTGGCCTCTCCTCCGCCGCCTCCGCTGCCAATGCCATTGTCGATACCGTGCATTCCTTGACAAATCCGACCCCGAGCGGCGATTGGAACAGCGTATGTGTCTGTTCGGACGGCAGTTATGGGACGCGTGAGGGGCTCATCACATCCTTTCCGGTGCGTACGGACGACCAAAACTGGGAAATTGTCCAGGGGCTCGACGTTAATGAATTCAGCCGGGCCAAAATCGACGCTTCGGTCGCGGAATTGGCCGAGGAACAAGCGCTGGTCGGGGAAATGCTTTAGTTTGGCTACTTTTTCTCCAATTCGGTGAATATTTTGAATCCAAACTAGCGTCGGACCGCGTTTTAGGAGTGAACCTATCTAATTCCTAATGATCGAGGCTTATCAATGAATCAAAATCTTCACAGAAAAAACGGAAAAGTAAATTCGTTACCGGCAAGGGCATTTTTTTTCACCATCACTATTTTGCTGATGCTCGGATTATCTTCGGCTCCACTGAGCCTTAATGCCCAACAAGCATCCGGGGATGTGGCCGAGAATACCGAAACCCCAAAGGCGGATGAGGTATCGTGGGAAGATGGGACGACCGAGATTTTCGGACAGGAATACAATGCTCAAGAATTGGAAGTGCTCAAAAAACTCAGCCCGGACCAATTGCAGCAATTTTTAATGCAAAAGGAGCAATTGGAATTCGAGAGTCACAATAGCATCGATTGGGAGGAAATGATCATAGCGCCGCTAATTGTGGGAATGGTGTTTATTACCCCTGTTTTCATAGTGGGCTGCCTGGTGTATTTCTCCTATCGGGAAAAACAACTCGTCCATGCCTCTATCGCCAAAATGGTGGAAAAAGGTGTGGAGATCCCCCCTCACCTCTTGATTCAAGAGAAAAAACAAAAAGAAAGCAACCCCAACACCGACCTCAAAAAAGCCCTCATACTCCTGTCTGTGGGGGTAAGTGTAAGCTTGTTTTTCTTCTACATACCCGACGCAAGAGAAGAAGGAGCCTGGAGCCTGGGGTTGATTCCTTTCTTCATCGGCCTTGCCTACCTGTCTTTTTGGAAGCTGGATAAACCCAGACGGAAAGCTCTACCGACGGGTCTTTCAGAATAGCCTGAAGCGGTGTCCTTCCCGGATGCAGATCTCATCGCAAGAGTCCTTCTCAATGACGACCACCATGCCTTTGGAGAACTTACCCGGCGCCATCAATCGGCAGTGCGTAATATGCTGCGCAAGCTTACGGCGGGGGATAATGCCCTGGCAGATGATCTGGCTCAGGAAACCTTCATCCGGGCCTACCGGTCGCTGGCCAAATACCGGGGAACGGGGAAATTTTCGTCATGGCTCTATCGCATTGCCTACAATCTCTTTATCAGTCATATTCGCAAAAAACGGGAATACACAACCAGCAGCGAGGACACGCCCATTGAAGGCGAGGTGCCTCCCCAAACGAAAAAAGTCCACCTTAAGCTCGATTTGGCCCAAGCCATGAAACAGTTGAAAGAAGATGAGCGGGCAGCCATCAGCCTGTGTTACCAGAAAGGCCTCACACATGAGGAGGCGGCCAAAACGCTCAGTTGCCCGATAGGAACACTTAAAACCAACATTTTGCGGGGGAAAAACAAATTGCGCATCTTGCTCCAGGAATGGAATACCCAGGCCGCCGGATAAAATACAATGGATCCATCGGACATCGATCAACAACTGGAAGCCCTTCTCAACGAAGAAGAGCCCTATATCGATGATGCTGGATTTACCCGGTCCATGCTGGACAATCTGCCGCCGCCAACTCGACGTCCTGCCTGGTTCAAACCCGCCGCTCTGATTTCTTCTACGGTTTTATCGTCAATCCTGGTGGTAGTTTTCTTGCCGGATTCCAATTTTCTAACCACCAGGATAAACGAGATTTTTAGTCTCGGCGCTCTCTGGACGGGGACTATTTTTTCCGCCGTCATGGTGGGGGTGTCCGCCCTTTCATTGCTCATTGCCAATAGCAAACTGTAGGGCCTGCGACTCCCCGGCGTATTATCCTATTCGATGGGATAATTGACCTCGAATGCGTCCTATCCAATCCATTGGCTGGGTCTATAGCCACAACGAGGTTCATGAATTTCAAATAATGAGTTTGTCAACCAGCCTATCATAATGTAGTATAAATTCTTTTCCTATTTGAAGTAGCAATGTGGCCGAAAAACAAAGGGAGTGGCTTTACTTTACTTGAGATACTGGCCGTCGTAATAATTACGGGTATTCTCATTTCTTTAGCCATACCCGGAGCCAACAAACTGATATTGACAACCCGCAACAATATCATTGTAAACGACTTGAAGGTATTTGCCGGCGCCTTCCACCAATATGCCGGTGAAAATGGCGCCTGGCCGGACGACCAAGGCTCCAACGACGCTTTTCCTCCCAACATGGAAGGCTATTTGATGGAGACCGCCTGGACCCGTAAAACACCCATCGGCGGGAATTACAACTGGGACAAGAATTCAAACCATGGCGGAACGGTCTTTGAAGCCGTAATTTCCATCACCGATTCGAACGAAAGCGAGATTATAGTGACCATGGATCAATTGGGTCTCATCGATGCGCAGATCGACGATGGGAATCTAAACTCCGGATTGTTCCGCCTGGGTCGCCGTAACATTCCGATTTTCATTGTCTCAAATTGACCGAGAACCCTTTTGCTGTAACTGGAAGGGTTGATGCATCCTAAACCGGCCATCGAAAATTAATCTATGGTCGCACGAGCAATAAAGGTCCAAGGTTCGATTGCCGGTTGGCTGAGCTTTTTGATACTTTTTGCCGTCCTCCTATGCTTTTGGCCGGTTTTCGGCAACGGTTTCGTTAATTGGGACGACAAAGCGGTTCTTTTGGAAAACCACAATTACCGTGGTCTGACATTTACTCACTTTACCTGGATGTTCAGTTCCTTCCATGCCGGACACTACCATCCATTGACCTGGATTTCGTTTGCCATCGATTATTCGATATGGGGAATGAATCCCCTCGGTTACCATTTAACCAATGTCGTTTTACACGCCCTCAATGCGGTAGTTTTCTTCTATCTTCTACAAGCGTTACTGCAAAGAGGCCGGGAAAATCTTTTGGGAAATAAACTCCGCGTAAACCAAATTTGCTGCGCGGTGGGGGCTCTCTTCTTCGCACTGCATCCATTGAGAGTAGAGTCGGTGGCCTGGGCCACGGAAAGACGCGATGTCCTCTCCGGCCTATTTTATATTCTTACCATTTTCGCCTATATCAAGATGCAGGCGAACGGGGGCGCAAGCACGCTCCGGAAAAAATGGTACCTGCTTTCAATTTTCGCTTTTATCCTGTCTTTGCTTTCCAAAGCCTGGGGCATCACATTGCCTCTCGTGCTGCTGGTGATGGATGTTTACCCACTGCGCAGAATTTCCCTGAGGGATGGAGCCATTGTTTTGCGGCAAAAGGTTTGTCGGGAGAAAGCGCCATATATACTGCTGGCCGCTATTTTCGCCTGTCTGGGTTTTATGGCCCAGTACCAAACAGCCATGCACATGGTGGTCGATCACGGGCTTGTTGACCGCTTGATGCAGGCCGCCTATGGGCTTTGCTTTTATCCGATCAAAACGCTGCTTCCGCTGAACCTTTCCCCTCTTTATCTGCTGGAACATTCCTTCAATCCAGCGGCCCCGAAGTTTTTTGGGAGCGCCTTTGCCGCGGTAGGCGTTTCGGTCGCTTTGGCTATGCTTTGGCGTCGCCTGCCGTGGGCTATCTGCGCCTGGATTTGCTATGGTATAATCGTGTCGCCCGTCCTCGGCCTGACCCAGAGTGGAGAGCAGATTGCCGCCGACCGCTATTCCTACCTGGCCTGCCTGCCCTTCGCCGTCCTGGCCAGCACAGGCCTTTTAAGAATTTGGAAAATTGACGCAACGGGTGGCCATTTCAAACATCTGGGAAAATGGGTCGCGATCTGCTCGGCGATAATTCTGGGTGGGGTTTCCTCTTTAACCTATAAGCAAATCGGCATTTGGAAGGACACCATTTCCCTCTGGAACCGTGCCATAGAAGTCGAGCCTGCCAATTATGTAGCTTTTAACAACCGCGGTAACGCCCGCTTTGAATTGGGCGATGCCAAAGACGCATTGTCAGATTTCGACCGCGCAATCAGTCTCGATCCGGCCTACGCCAAATCGTATTACAATCGGAGCAATGTCCGTAAAAGCCTGGGCGATCGAAACGCGGCGCTAGCCGATGCGGACAAGGCGGTTGAGTTACATCCGACCTATTTTCAGGCATACAATAATCGGGGCACGCTGCGGCGAAGTCTGGGCGACGCTAAAGGCGCACTGAGCGATTTCTCGGAAGCTATCCGACTAAACCCCCGCTACGCCATCGCCCATGCCAACCGTGGCGGTTTGCTGGCCGAAATGGGCGCATTGCCGAAAGCCCTGGTCGACCTGAATGAAGCCATCAGCCTGCAGCCGGAATACGCGCAAGCGTATTTCAATCGAGCCATCCTTTATTTTGAACAAGATCAATTCGAACAATCGATTTCCGATTTTGACAAGGTCATCCGCCTCCAACCGAGCCATGTCGAAGCTTATTTTCAACGCGGTGTGCTACGCCGGAAAAACGGCGATGTGGAGGGAGCATTGGTCGATTACAACAAAGCCATCGAACTAAACCCTCTTCATTTGGACGCCTATGTGAAACGCGGAGGATTACGCGGCAACCTGGGCGACTTGGAGGGAGTGATTGAGGATTACTCAAAAGCCATCGAAATCGCTCCCCAAAATTGGCCTCCCCGCAAACAACTGGAAAATTACATCATCCAAGCTCGCCAATTGCTATGGAATCAAAAATAGGTTCCGACTACAAAAAAGCGGCCGGATTTCTCCGGCCGCTTTTAAAATTAGACAATTGGAATTAACCAACGACTAAAACTTGAGCTTAATGCCTGTTTGCAGAGCCCACCGGGAAGCAAAGATATCGTCCGAACTCTGTGGAGCTCGCACTGGGTCAAACTGGTAAGTAAATGCATCATCGCCCGCATTGCCTCCACCATTGATGGCAAAGGTTCCGAAAGGCACTTGGTCAACAATTCCTGCCTTGTCATTGAAAAAGTTTACGAAGTTGAGAAAATTGATGAAGACTTCCGCTTTCAGGGACCCTCGAATGGGAATTTCCTGGGAAACATTGAGATCGAAGCGATGAATCCATTTACTGGTGAACGCATTGCGTGGAGCATGACTGCCAGCAAATTTGCTCAACCCACTGGTATCCAGAAAGGAAAAGAAGGCCGCCGTATCTGCATCCGACATCTGGCTGAAATCCGCGAGGGGATCATCCTGCCCGGTGGGAACGTATAACAGATCATTTGAGAATGACTGATCGTCACCATTTACATCGTCATTAAACAGATAACTGTAAGGAGTTCCAGATCTGCCTTCATAAACGAAGGTGACGGTTGTTTTATAATTCTCGACCAACTCGAAATCGATTCCCGCTACAGCCAAAATGCGGTGTTTTATTTCGTTCGTAGATGTCGCTTCTTCAAATGTGTTCTGGTTGAACTTTGGCGTATCGGCAAAATTCGAGATAGCGGTGGAACTGCCCTGACGACCCGCATCGGTGGAGTCTCCCAGAGTGTAGGAAAGGTTGAAGAACCAGTGGTCTTTAAGCGGTCTGCTTAAGACAAAGCTCAAGTTGGTAGATTTGCCAATGCCGCCAGTATTGGTCAACCGGAACACATTATCATAACCGGCAGCATTCCCACGGTCGTTGGAAGGATTGCCTCCAAACAAAGCGCGACCATCCGGACCTGTTCCTCCCTCCGTCAAATTGATGTCAATGGTGCCAAGTCCCTGATTGATCCAGGTTTGCAACCACTCGAAGGTGAAATTCATGCCACCCAGCCAGGGAAGTTTGCGATCAATGGCAAAATTGGCTTTCCAAGCCGAAGGCATTTCCAGACTATCATCCAGCAAATCGACTCTCTGGTTACCCACTGTACCGGCATCATTAGGATCCAAGAAAATAACTGGATTATTGGGATCAAAATTATTGATCACGCCTCCGGGAGCGGTTCCAGCAATGTATTGCTCAGATGTAAAATCAGGGCTACCATCAAAGAAACTCCTGGTGGAAACACCATTATTGCTGAAAACATTGGAAACCCACACGCCCGGACTTCTGCCTTGAAAAAGGCCAAAACCACCACGAATTTGTGTTTTTCTCTCGTTATCGAGGGCATAGTTGAAAGAGAAACGTGGTGCAAAAAGATCGGCTCCATCCAGAGTGTTGGTGTTGCTTATACCGAAAGCGTTTGCAAAACCTGGGTTTTCCGGAGCTGCATTCTTAACCGAGAAGGTATCGTAGCGAAATCCAAAAATGAGGGCAAGGCGGTTGCTAACATCCCATTGATCCTGTACGAAAAAGCCCGTATTGGTAAAATCCGATTGGGCAATGATATCAAGGCCCTCAACACCGGTCTGACGAACAACAAAATCGAGTTCATCCGCAAGGAATCCATCAATGCCCTCGAAATCAAGTTCACCATAGGTTTCCTGTAGGAAGAGGTTGTTAAATTTGGATTCCTCCCAATCGAAACCAACCGTAATATTGTGGCTGCCACCGACACTTATATCGACAGAAAAGGATGCATTTTTTACATCAGTATCGAGGAAATTGGATTGGCGTGAATCATCCGCACCCCAGAAAAGTTCACCTCTAGTGGTTGGTTGGCCATTTTGGCTGATGCCTCGAATATTATCAATCCTCATTTCAGGGAATAAATTCGGGTTTTCCGGGTCAGACTGAAACCGGCTGGTCCCAAAACGAAATTCAGAGCGAATATTTGGCGTCCAACGGGCGAACCATTCACCCACCCAGGCATCGTTTAAGAACTTGGTATTAAAAAATACCGAGGAAAAGCCTGTTTCAGGAGAAGAACCAGCATCATCGAAATCGGCCACACTGGGCGAATTGCCCTCAGTTTTATTCCAACGTAAACTGAGCCGATGCTTTTCAGTCACATTCCAATCTATTTTAGCAACGAATTTTTCATCATTATTTAATTGAGCGGGAAGTTCTCCAAAGGTTCCCGGGTCGAACCCGTACCTAGATTGAATGGTCGAGCGGATAAGATCCAAATCTTCCTGAAACGGCGTGAATCCTGCAACCGGCGCGTCGAAAGTAAGATCATATTCCTCATAGTTGACAAAGAAAAAGAGCTTATCCTTAATAATTGGCCCACCGAGGGTAACCCCCCATGTGGTTTCATCCCATAACGGCTCTACGCCATTATTGACATTCTCTCCGCGATTATCATCAGTCTGCTTAATATAATAAATGGAACCGTGCCATTCATTGGTTCCACTTTTGGTCACCGTATTGATGGAGCCTCCAAGAAAACCCGATTGACGCACATCATAGGGTGCCACTTCAATGGAAATTTCCTCCAATGCGTCCACCGATATGGGATTAGCTAAAGAAGGAAGACTATCAGCATTCAAGCCAAATTGATCATTCATTTTAACCCCATCCACCTGGATTGAGTTGTAACGTGAATTTTGCCCAGCGATACTAATGCGGCCAGCACTGGTTGCACTGGAACCGCCGACGATGGCGGCATTGGGATCAAAACGGGCAAAATCGAGGAAGGATCGTTGGACTTGGGGACGGGTTTCAAGCGCTTCGGTATTTAGTACCGACCCGACACCAGTTTTATTACGATCAAAAAGGGGATCGTTAACGCCGATCACCTCGAACTCTTCCAGTTCAACGACCTCACCGCCAGTTTCCTGCATTTCAAAACCGACATGGCTGGCTCGCGAAAGCTCGATATAAACATCGTGTTGAACCGCAGTGCGGTAAAGATCGGAAGATATGGTTACCGTATAGGGGCCTCCAATTCTGAGGCCACGCACATTGTAGCGACCGGATTTACCGGTGGATATCCGGTCAATTGTGCCGGTGGGAACGTGCAGAATGGTCACATTGGCGCCGCTGATGGCGTTTCCGGAGGCGTCTGCGACAACTCCCGTTATGCCTGAAGTGGTCAATCCCTGACTAAACAAGGAAGATTGGAACCCGCAAAGGCAGGTTAACACACAGAGTGCGATAAGGGGGATTTTCAGTGGGTTTTTCATAGTTTGTATGAGGTTTATGTCGATGAGGACAATTTTTGATGTTCTCTCTCTTTTTGTATTTTGGTGGTTTATTTTGCTGAATACTCGGAAAATTTCACCGGCTTTCATTGTTAACCTAAAAGCATTGCCCTATGAACAATGCAGGTTGTTAACTACAGGCGGTTTTCGAAGATGGGTACAGCCCTGCCGTATGCAGGCAAACGAAGCGGTCTGGGGAAGCCAGAGCAGGGTTTCTAATACCATAAGACTTTGAAACACAAAGTCTTATAAAAATAAGAAGTTGTGGGATGATAGGTGTGGGTTTGGTTTATATCAAGGACACCTTTATGCTGACACAAAGATATCGTTAAGATAATATATGTAACTTTACTATAACGGTAAGGTTTTTCAACTATTATTTTCAAAACATTGACTGATTTACCCTGAAATTTCGAGGTTTGGCTTCCGAAACCGCAAATTCAGTCTTTCTGCACACTGAAGCGACCAGGCCCCATGAACATTATGCTTAAAAAAACAAAAGCCATGGAAAGTGGATTGGTGACATGAAAATTAAAGTTTTCGATGGCGCTTAATCCCTTTACCGGTTCTACAATATGGTAGGATACCGCCACAATCATCGTGCAAATGAGAAAAAAACAAGCGGGACGAACCAGAAACCCAACCACTAGAAGCAGCCCTCCCAAGACTTCAGAAAAGGCCGCCATAAATCCCCAAAAAACGGGCCAATACGTGATCCCGAAAATCGCCATAGTGGAACCGAGCCCCTCCAGTTTCTCACTTCCGGACAGAATCTTGGGCACGCCGTGGAAGATCATCAAAATCCCAACCGAGACCCTTAAAATGAACAGCCCGAAGTCCCTGGCCATGAAAAATTTTTTGATCGAGTTTATGCTCATCAGCGCATAAATACTAAAAAAAACTACCTAACTAAAATCAAGGAAGAATGCCTAAATATCCATGAATCGCCAACAATTGGATTATTGCCGATTTTAGGGAAACTGAGGCATTATGAAATATACCGATGGGTAAAGGACATTTCATATGCCCAAATTGTGGCGCGGAAGTCCGTGTGGGTGCGTCGGCCTGCCCGGAATGCGGGTCCGATGAAAAAACAGGGTGGAAGGAGGACGCCGAAAGCGATTTTGCCGATTACCCATCTGGTTACGGCACAGATACCGATTTTAACTACGATGAGTTTCTGCGCCGGGAATTCGGACGACCAACCGGGCATAATCTCAAGATTTTAACCCGAAAAAACCTTATCACAGCAATCTCTATTTTGTTAGCAGTGGCGCTTATCTGGCTCTGGGTTTTTTGATCGAATAGCCGGTTTATCCTCGGAAGCGGTCGAGGTTGTGCTGCCGTAACCATTTGACCTGACACATTTTTTGTGACTGTTTGATTCTAACCTCGGGAATGAAATACATGCCGAAAGGTTCTAAAACCTGGAATTCCATGCCATGCTGATACTAATACTTCTCGCCAGTTGCCTGATTTGTCTCGCGGCTTATAAATTTTACGGAGATTTCCTGGTTCGCCGCTGCGGCCTGGATGATTCCATTGAAACACCCGCCTGCACGCTTAAAGACGGGGTTGATTACGTGCCCACGCGTTCTTCGGTCCTTTTCGGGCACCATTTTTCCTCCATAGCCGGGGCGGGCCCTATAGTCGGGCCCATTTTGGCAGGAATGTATTTTGGCTGGGGGCCGACTTTGCTTTGGATTTTAGTCGGCGCGATTTTCGTGGGCGGCATCCACGATTTCGGCAGCACATTCATGTCCATTCGCAGCCGGGGCCGGTCCATTGTGGAAACGACAAGAAACCTAGTCGGCGAGGGCACGGGCAAGCTGTTCATGATTTTCGTCATACTCGCCCTGCTCTATGTGATAATCGTTTTTCTCGATCTGACGGCCGTAACCTTCACCACACAACCTGAGGTGGCCACCTCCTCGGGGTGGTTTGTGATCATGGCGCTGGTTTTCGGGTTTGTCCTGGCCCGCACACGATTATCCTTTAAAACGGCCGTTTTGATTTTCGTCCCGCTAACATTTCTGGGCCTTTGGGTGGGACACACATTTCCGGCTCCGAATCTGGATAAAAACTTCTGGGTGGTCCTGATTCTGGCCTATTGTTTCATCGCCGCGATTCTGCCCGTGCAAATACTTTTACAGCCGAGGGATTTTCTCAGTTCGACCTTTCTTTACGCCATGCTGACAGTGGGCGGAATCGGCCTGTTGATGGCCAATGCGCCCATCAAGATCGAATTTTTCAAAGAATGGGATAGTGAAAAAATTGGGATGCTCATGCCCTTTCTCTTCATCACGGTGGCTTGCGGGGCATGTAGCGGTTTTCACAGTATGGTAGCCAGTGGCACAACATCGAAGCAAATCCGGGTGGAAACCGACATAAAAAAGATAAGTTACGGGGGAATGTTGGTGGAGGGGGTTCTGGCTACATTTTCCCTGGCTTGCATAGCGGTACTGAGTTCCTCGGCCGTTGAGGGTGTCTCGCCGGTGACTATCTTTGCCCACGGTTCGGCCGTCTTTCTAGGTGCATTGGGCATACCGCAGAACCTTTCAATCGAGTTTACACTGCTGGCCGTCAGCACCTTTCTTCTGACGACTTTGGATACTTGCACACGCTTGACCCGTTTTCTAGTCGAGGAATTGATGAACCTGCGCAACAAATACAGTCGTTTTTTAGGCACCTTAGGAGTTCTTGTCATACCAGCGGTTTTTGCGTTTCAAAAATTTGACGGTGAACCGGCC
>JAJFLT010000333.1 GCA_021772555.1 Opitutales bacterium
GAAGGCTCGCCCAGTTCAACGGAATAAAAGATGATAAGTTCATTCTACACCTAGCTGAATGCCAATTTAGGTATAACAATAGAAACAGAAATTTAATGGATGTATTAGTCAACGAATACGCCATGCTAGTCTAGAGCCTAAAAAATTTCCGTTTTTCAAATGATTCGATCCAAAAGAGGTTTGAATATTTGCCATATACGTTTACCGGCCGACAGAATGGAAATTCGGTTGTCCACAGGAAAGTTCCAGGAGCGTCTAGCCCAGAATCATTGACCAAACAGTAATAAACCTCAAAAAATTACGACTATCGCTAGTGAGAATCTTAAGTGGGTTCAGATCAAATTTAATTAGCTGGTTTCGCTAATTCAGGCATTTGCTCAATAACTCTTTGGCCTGATTTTGATTATGGGCCGCACCGAGGGATTCGAATAGAGAAATCGCCTCTTGCAGGTAATTGGCAGCTTTCTGCCGCAATTGTTTTTGCATGGTCACTTCATTTTCCGACTGGATCAGGTAAATGCGTCCCAATTCCAACAGGGCCAGACCTTGGCGGTAAGGATCCTTTTGTTTGCGGGCAAAGTATAGAGATCCTTCCAGCGTTTTTTCGGCTCCATTTATATCGCCACTGCGAGCGAGCAAATGCCCATTGATACGCTGGCAGTCAATGTGCTCATCGTATAAACCCTCGTCGCTCGCCATTTGACAGGCTTCCATCACGGTTTCGAGGCCTTGTTGCAGGTCATTTGTTTCGGCTTGAACGACCGCTAATACCCATCGGACCCAAACTTCAACTTCTTTGCCCCCAATGGCCTTAGCCAATTCCAAACCTATCTTCGCATGACTAGAGGCATCTGCGAATCGCTTTTCGACAAGGGCCAATTGGGCAAGACCGGCCTGCGATCGGGCAATACCGTATCTATCGTCTAATTTTTCGCGAATTGTCAAAGCGGTTTCAAAATTCCGCCGGGTCTTCTCATAATCACCCGAAGCTAGGCTTAGGGCGCCCATATTTTCGAGACTGGTGGCCTGGTTTTCCAGATCACCGGTTTTCTTTTGCAAGGCAAATGCTTTCTCGTAATATTCATTAGCCTTTGGCCAATTACCGTTAGTATCCTGGAGGACGCCCAGGTTGGTATAGGCGACTCCCATTCCCCGCAGGTTACTTAACTTATTAAACCACTTTAGACTGAGTTCGGTTTGGCTAATGGCTTTTTCAAGTTCCCCTTGCCTAAAGTAAATCCCGCCCAAGGTATTGTAGAGGTTTGCCAGGGTATCCAGATCCTTCGCCTGATCGGTGTCCATGTCCTCAATGGCTTCGTTGGCGGAGGCTATGGCATTTAGCAATTCGCCTCGCCGAAAATGAATCCAGGCAATCCGGTCCATTACCGATTGTCTCAATTCAGGTATTTCAGCAGGTGTGGATTCGCCCAGGTGGTCCAGACACGTTTCAAGGAAATTCATCGCCTCGTGGAAGGCTCCCTGGCGCTGCCGAACATCGGCCAATTCCCGCAGTGTCTCTACCTGGGCGTACGTATACAAAGAGGATTCAACGCCCTCCTTCCAGTACTTCAAATTTTCAAGAACATCGGATAGTAGGTCCCGGGCTTCCCGGTATTTCCCGATGAACTTCAGGGTTTTGCCCAAGCCGATGCGGGAATCGAAGAACTCCCCACTCACTCGGCCTTCAAGTTTGTTCGGCAATAAGGATATGGCCGTTTGGTAATGCTCGATAGCACTCTCGTTGGCGCCACGGTACCTGTCTTGCCTTGCGGCAGTGATCAAGTAGGGAACCGCCTTGGACGGAGTATCGCTCTTAAGGTATTTAAGAGCTAATTCGCCTACATTATCAGCTGGTTCCATAAATGTGATTTATCAAGAATATTTAGCTATGATAGACCAATGCTTTAACTCTGGCTCTTGTGCGCAATTAATCGTCGACGACCCATAGGGTGTTGGATACTCCCACGCCACCGGCCCAGGCTCGTCCTCCGGCCCAGGCACGCCCTCCGGCCCAGGCTCGGCCTCCAGCCCATGCACGACCACCGGCCCATGCACGTCCTCCGGCCCAGGCACGACCACCGGCCCAGGCGCGGCCACCGGCCCAGGCGCGGCCACCGGCCCAGGCGCGTCCTCCGGCCCAAGCACGACCACCGGCCCAAGCGCGGCCACCGGCCCAAGCGCGGCCTCCAGCCCATGCGCGACCACCGGCCCATATCATGCCGGAGCCCCAACTCATCTCGTTTTGAGCCCAGGTTAGATTAGAAAGCGATAATGTTTCCGGACTGATCCACTCCAGGGTGTCGGTCCAGGCAGCGCCCATAACGATAGCGGCGCCATCATCATCCCTGATTAAATATAAAAAGGCGCGGCCATCATCGCTCGTTAATACTTCGACTAAACCAGTATAATGGTAGGCCATTTCGACCGGATCAACTTCATCGGGATCGACCATATCGTCGCCATTGGCATCGACCCAACCGATCCCATGGGCCAGATCAGCATTGATATCCATGCCAATGTTTGCTTTTCCGTCGGCCGGGATATCGCTGCCCAATATTGCGTCGGGTGCCCAGATGCGGCCCATACCCTGCTGAAAAATGCTGTAAACGAGATCGTCATTCGCCTCCACGATTGCGGGCGACGCGGTATACATAAGGCGAAATTTAACTTGATCGGGACTCAAATCAGGGTGTTTTTCCAACATCAGGGCCACCACCCCAGAAGCCACCGCGGTGGCCATACTGGTGCCGGTCATCCGAAAAAGGCTGGTAGTCTCAGCATAATCGGGGTGCTGCTGAACCAATGTGGCCGAATTGATCTGGTTGAAAGGGTCGTTATACATGAAGGAAACAATTTTCCCGCCCGGTGCCAGGATGTCCGGCTTGGCAAAATTGTCCAAGGTCGGTCCGGTTGAGGACCAGGAAGGCAGGACGTCATCCGACCAATCGTCCCCCGTGCGATTGCTGGCCGTTGCCCCCACCGTTATGACGTAGGGGTCATTGCCCGGCACCGTAATGCTTTCCGCGTTCCCGCCAGTGTTACCGGCAGCCGCCAATACAACAATACCGCTGGCCCAGGCCTTTTCCACCGCCCGGTTCAACGGATCCACGAAATAGGGCGTGGTGGCATGGGCGCTCAGGCTTAAATTTAATACCCGAATCTTATATTCATCTTTATGCTCTACGACAAATTGAATCCCCTCGATGACATCTTCGTAGGTCCCTGCGCCATTATCGTCCAGCACTCGCACGCTCAGGATATCAGCCTTGGGAGCGATGCCGAGAAACGTATTGGTGGATTCGTCCAGAAATCGATTTCCGATAATACCTGCAACATGGGATCCATGCCCGTAGTAATCGCGGCTATTTGTGGCATTGCTGATACAGTAACTGTCGAATTGTCTCATACCGTCCAAATCGCCGTCATCATCAATGCCATCGTCATTTTCATCTTCAAAATAGCCGTCACCGAGACAGGTTCCGTCGCCCACAAAATCCGCCTGGGCAATGAAATCTAAGACACTTTGCATACTCATGACCCCCGCTTCGCTGCTATTGCTATCCTCCGAGATACCGGCCATAGGTATGGGATAGAAATACATTCCGGAATCAAGGACGGCAACCGTAACCTGGTGTCCGGTTATTTTCGCCTCGTGTAACTGATCGGCCCCCACGTCCATTCCAACGGCCCAGGCACGATCCGTTTTCAAATTACTTCGGCTTTTTGACCACGCCCTAGCACCACCCGCGGTCTCAACCCGTTTATTCTCCACAATTGAAACGATTTCGGGAAGAGCGGCCAAGGCTTCCAATTGGGCTGCTGGCAGTTTTGCCGCCACGGAATCGATCATATAAAGATCGCTCGTAATTTCGCCCTCCAGTCGCGATACGGCGTTGGCAGCCACCCGCGAGTCGTTGGCAGTTACGATTATAGAAACCGTATCGGAATCCAACCCCCAAAGGCTGGATTCGACATAAGGCGCCTCCTTGTCGGGGGCGGGCGCCGGTATGGAAGGCGAGGCGCCGAGGTATGAGAAAGAGATTAACAAAAACAGGACATGAACCACATGCGCATGCGTCATAGAGTAGTTTCCTTTGGTAAGATGATTATTTTTTTCCAATGTATCAAGGTGTGACTGCAATAATAAGTCGCACACTGCGTCATATAATCAATCGGAATAAAGACGAAATGCGTAAATAAAAAGTAAAAAATGTTTCTTAAAACGTTGGCCAAGCATTTTTCGTTAAGTTTGTGAAATTTGATCGAGAATTTTTTTAAATATTGAAAATTATATCAAAAAAATAAAATTATCGACTCTTTGAGTTTTAGCCAAATCATTGGAAAATGGCCAACAAAATGCGTGAACCGCATGGTTCCTCGGAATACAAGCATGTCGTTCTTGGTGTTTAGATCCGTGGGAAAAGTCATCTGAGACATTTTTAGCGCTATTAATTTAGAACCTACCTCAAATTGGAAATAAATTGACTGTTCAGCCATCGACGGTAGCCTTCTGTCATGAACAATAGATTACATCTAACGATCTACTTCACCTTATTTTTATCTATTCTCTATTCGTTTGTTACCAACCAGATCGATGGGAAACCAGACGTGGAGGAAAACATCGATAAGGGTCTGTTTTCATGGAAAACGCTACCGGACTTTCCTGATGGAATTGGTGTTGCCCTACCTTATACCGGAGTGAGTAACGACGCACTCATCATCGCGGGCGGAACCCATTTTGAGGGAGAAGGCGAGGATCGGAAAAAAATCTGGACAGATAGTATTTACGTCTATGAAAAGGGCAGTTCTGCCTGGAAGGGTGCATTTACTCTTGAAAAACCACTATCCTACGGGGCATCCGTCAATATTGAGAAGGGAATGCTTTGTATGGGAGGAAGTGATCCTGAAAAATGTTATACTGACGTATTCATACTTGAGTGGATCGATGGTAAAATAAGACAAACACCTTGGCCGGACCTCCCAAGACCGTGTATGTATATCGCAGCCGCTCTTGTCGGAAATGTGGTCTATGTCGCCGGTGGTCAACAAAAGGTCGACACCGATAAGCCAACCGAGACTTTGAGGAATTTCTGGGCCCTCGATCTATCAAGCGATGCTCCTGCCTGGGAGGAACTCGAACCCTGGCCGGGACCCGGACGAATCTTGCCGGTGGCCGCTTCACAGGGCGGTTCCTTCTATCTTTTTAGCGGGACGGATCTAATAGAGACGGAGGATGGTTCTCCCGGTCGTAAGTATTTGAAAGATGCCTACCGTTATAATCCTGAAAAAAGATTGTGGACCCGCCTGACCGATAGTCCCCGTATTTTATTCGCGGCGGCCTCACCAGCTTTTGAACTGGATGGATCGCAAATCGCAATTTGTGGTGGCTATGAAGGCGCTGACACTAATAGCAATGAAGAAGAAAAGGCAATGCGCGTCGGTCTATTTCGAGACATCTTTATCTATAATACCGAGACCGACACTTGGTCGATGAATGGGAAAATACCCTCGAATCAAATTGTGACGAACGCAACCAAATGGGGCGACAGCTACGTCATCCCAAGCGGCGAAGTCGGCGGTGGCGGCATTCGCAATCTCAACGTGTATATCGGCACTCCACGCTGAATCGAAGGTGGATTCTGAGAGCGTCTTGATTTTTCCTAAAACCGAAACCTTATGCCGCCGGTAACCATCCGCGGGTGTCCAATCGAAACAATACTGTTGGAGGCCCTGCCTGTTTCGAATACCTCATTAAAGACATTCTCGATGGACAGAAAGATATCCACGTTATCCCGTAGCGCGAAGACACTGGACCAATCCACTAAAGTATAGGTGTCGAGTAATAGTGAGTTCGTATCGTTTTCGTATTGGGAACTTGTGTAGCTCAATTGAACGGTATGCGACCAGGTGGGAATGGGGTCCCAATTGAGCAATATTCGCAGAGCGTGTTCCGGTGTTTGCGCCAATCGGTTTCCCTCGATAAAAGGCTGGTCGGCGCTTTTTATAATACGTGCTTTGCTGTAGAGATAGGCAAATGAGAGGCCTAATGTTGCACTGGCCTTGACCTTGACGTTTACTTCAAACCCTTCCGATTCCACCTCATCCAGGTTTCGTCTTTGCCGGCAGGAACCACCGTTGGGAACAAAGCCACAGGGATCGATGACGCCGGGGCCTGGAGCCAAAGTAACGTTGGCGATGGCGTCCTCAAGTGAATTACGGAAGTAGGTCAGGTTGACATCGAATGGACCGTCGGTATTCCAGCGCAGTGAGACCTCACCACCGAAAAGATCCTCGGGTTTCAGTTCGGGATTAGATTCCGTTATGTCCGACCGCACACGAAAGGGCCGGTAAAGTTCGTTCAGGGTGGGTGCGCGAAAACCCGTATAAAGAAGACCGCTTAATTGAATAGCTTCATCCGCCTGATAGACGAATCCGATACGGGCGTTGCCGACCCATCGGTTGCGATCTTCGAATTGGTCATTCCTGATGGTGGCGCCAGAATTCAAGTCCATACGCAACCTTTGACCATCTTCATCCTTCCAGTAGTCTCCACGCGCTCCAAATGTAACCCGCAAGCTGTCTGACAATTGAACGGTGTCCTCGACAAATACGCCTGTGATTTGCTGTCCCCCACCCGCCTTCCTTTGTAAATTGAAACTGGTGCCGTTAAAGAAGAACTGCTCATTTGTTTCACCATCCACCCATCTCGTATCCACTCCGTAAAGCAAATGATGCCGCTCGGCCACACGACCGCTGCCAACCAGACTGCCGCCCCAGGCGCGGGCCGGAACATCAAACTGATTTAGGGCGGGAGTTTCATTTGAGCGATCAGCATTTACGGAAGAAAACAAACTGTTAAAGTCCCGTTCCTGAAAATAAATCTGGGCGCGCCAATACCCGTCCCCTGTCGGTCCTCGATGGGTAAAACTGGCGTTCGCGCTGTAACCCTCAGTTGCATTCCGGGTCAAAACAGTGCCATTCCCGCGTTCTTCATCAAAATGGGACGCGCGAAACACCAATTCATTTGCTTCGCTCAGTTTCAGTCGAAACCCGCCTTCATATAAGCTCGCTTCTGTGTAAGCCTTGTTGTCAACCAATCCACGTTGGTCTTTCCGAACCACCTCATAACCATCGGTTGAATAATGATTGGCAAGAAAGAAGCCACTCGCCTTCTCATTGCCGGTTTGCAGGTTCAAGGTTGCATCGAAGGTTCCATGGCTTCCCGCGGATGCATCGACCGACACGCTGTTTTGCACGGTTTTAAAAGGCTCCATGGAGATAACGCCACTTATGGCCATATTGCCCCACGCACCGGCTCCCCCACCCTGTTGGACCCTCACGCTGCCGATTCCAGACATAGGCAGGCGGTTCCAGTATACCCAACCCCCAAAAGGATCGTTTAAAGGAATTCCATCGTAAACGACCAACGTGCGCCCGGCCCCATTGGGACCGATATTTCGCAAACTGACTCCTTGCGTTGTGGGATGAGCCACCCGGCTACTGCTGCGTCGGAACAAGCTGAATCCAGGCACACTCCTGAGAGCATCATCTAAACGTCTTTGGGGCGCTTTATCAATGAAATCACGATCTATCTCCACAATGGAAAACGGGTCGCCGGAACCCACACTGGGCATGCGGCTGGCTATAACCTCCAGTTCAGGCAATTGTTGAACAGCCTCTTCGGCCTGAACCTGGACGCATAACAATAGGAATACACCCGGCCATGCTTTAATCACACTTGTCTTCATGGCTGCCGGGAGAAATCACTTCTCTACCGCTTGCTCGATAGCAATACCCCAGGGGCCCTTCCCTGTCGCGACCGTCGCGATAACTTCATCACTTTCTGTATCGATGACTGACACGTTGTGAGAAATGCCATTAGCCGTGTACAGTTTCTTGCCATCCGGCGTAAGCGCCAAGCCCCAGACGCGTATGCCGACCGGGATATAGCGCAACACTTCATTGGTTTCTGCCGAGATGACGGCAACATGATTGGCGCTGCCAGTGGCGACATAGACTTTCCTCCCATCCGGCGTCACGACTACGCCCTTAGGCTTGATAAGGGCACCCTCCATCTTCATCTCGATGGTTTCAATCACCTTATGTTCATTTACATCAATTATCGATACCGTTCCGCCGATTTCCCCCGTCACATAGGCACGTGTCCCGTCCGGTGTAAAGGCCGACTCCCTGGGGCGGCTTCCAACAAGAATATGTGCAACGACTTTTCCGGCCTGTGTGTCGATAACCGATACCGTATGGGTGGTTTCCGCAGTGACATAGACCCAACTTCCATCGGGACTGACGGAAACTCCTTCGGGTTCGATTCCCACTGGTAGAACCGAGACTATTTCACCGCTTCCGCTTTCAATTATGGTCGCCGTGTTGGCGTCTTCATTGGAGACGTAGATCCATTTGCCATCGGGACTGACGGCGAAAGATTCCGGATCGGTTCCGCAGAAGTATTGGCCCTTAATTTGAAGTGTCTTTGTATCGACGATCCCAATGGCGTCGTCTCGTCCCAACGCCAGATAGAGAGTGCGATCATCCGGGCTGAGACCAATCCCGCGCGGGCGTTGCCCGACGGAGATGGTGTCAACCACCGTGTCATCCGCGGTATCGATGATGGTAACAGTGTTATCGAATTCATTGGACACATAGGCGTAGGGCCTCGCCCAAAGATTCGAATACCCTACTGCAAAGAGAACGGAAAAGATGAATACTAAACGCATTTGGTTATAAGGTTCCTTCGAATTGACAGGAGCAATCTTCCTCGCTCACACCGAGGGTGTCCAACAGCTCCTGGGTTGCACTCTGGACTGGATAAGGCATCGGGGTGAGAACATCAAAATAATTCCATGCATCATCGGAAGAATTATCGCCGGCCCGCATCAGATAAACCGGTTGCCTGAGTTGGTGATTCCAGTGCCGGAATGACAGCGCCGTTCCTTTGTGTCCATCGAAAGATTGTTCACCTTCGAGGTAATCAATCAGTACTTTGGCATCCGTGCTACCGCTTCGAATAACCGCCTCGGCGATCATTTTGACCGCCGCCCAATTCGCCCAGGCCAAACTATCCATGGGCCGCTCAAATTTCTTTTTGAAACGACTGTTAAGATCCCGCGCACTGTAACGGAAGAGCTTGTGATTCCAGGCCACCGGCCAAATACCTTCCTCCAGTTGTCGGCCCCCATTCTTCCAGAGGGCATCAGGAGGTAAAAACGCGCCAGCCAATGGCAGTTTCAAATCGGCCTGCGAGTGTTCGTTCAATAATCGCTCGAGTTCCTCATCATTCAGGCACAAAAAAACAATATCCGGTTTCGATTTTACTATTGTATCAAGCTGCTTTTTGAGGGTGTTGCCTTCAAGGGAAATTCTGGCGGACTGAATGGAAATGCCTTCGATATCCTCAAGATAGGCATGAAGAGTTTTCCGACACCTGGATTGAACAGCATCCGATGAGTAAACTATGTACCAGCTCTTGTGTTTTTTCGCTTCAACCAACCACCGACCCAATGCATGGACATACATGCTTTCACTGGGTGTGACATGAAACAGGATGCGTTCGCATCTGTCATTCCGCAGATGATCGGAGGGATTGGAACAGTTGAACAATAACGTGGAAGATTGTTGGGCTAATTCGCTTAGGATTTCCGTCGTTGGCGTATCCGCATTGGCAATAAATGCGATTGTCCTGGTATCTTCAATATGGCGATTCATAACGGTAGATGCCTCGTTATGATTTTGGACGAACTCGGTTACTAATTCAAATGACTGTCCGAAGAACCCACCCAAGACATTGGCTTCCTCAATTCCCAAGAGGCCTCCTAGTCTTTCAGAAAATTGGTCTAAAGGTCCATCCAGGGTGGTATCCTGAATAATCTGCACAATCTTATATGGAGGTGATTCCGCTTCCCGGGCGTGACATGCCAACTGCGGAATCCCGCAAACGAATGTCCATCCGCATAGGCCAAGCAGTCGACGCCATGGAAGCATGGTTGACCTGTTGCCAATGAATAAGAATAGCGATGACATTCAAGTTCAGGAATTTTCCGTCGGTACAACCGGCTCCTCTGCCTTAATTTCCTTCAGTTGAAGCTGGTCCACCCAATCCTGGGGGGGCACCCACTCC
>JAJFLT010000334.1 GCA_021772555.1 Opitutales bacterium
TAATCGTTCATGGAAACGACTTTGAGCCAGTATGCCGCCACTTCGGGAAGACCGAATACTTCGCACAAATAAACCAAATTGAGGATATCCTTCTGAAAACAGGAACCGCCGAATCCGACCGAGGATTGCAAAAATTTGGGACCGATTCGGGAATCTTTGCCGATGGCTCTGGACACTTCCCCGACATCGGCGCCGGTCGCTTCGCAGAGGGCCGATATGGAATTGATGGAGGAGATTCGCTGCGCCAGGAAGGCGTTGGCAACCAGTTTGGAAAGCTCGGAGGACCATAGGTTGGTCGTTAATATTCTTTCCCTTGGAATCCAGTTGGCATAGATATCGGCCACACTTTCGACCGCTTTTTGACCCGCTGCCGTTTCCTCTCCGCCGATGAGAACCCGGTCCGGGTTTTCCAGGTCGTGAATGCCGGTTCCCTCGGCCAGAAATTCGGGGTTGGAGAGGACCTGAAAATTAACATCCGTGTCGGATTCATCCAAAATGCGTTTAATCACGTCGGCCGTGCGCACGGGAACGGTTGATTTTTCGACGATGATTTTATCGGTTTTGGCCACCTTGGCGATTTGCCGGGCGCATCGCTCGACGTATTTCAGATCGGCCGCCCGCCCGCTACCGACACCATACGTTTTGGTCGGCGTGGGCACGCTGACGAAGATGACGTCGGCATTTTCGATGCCGGAGGCCACATCGGTGGAATAAAAGAGGTTTTTTCCCCGCACCTGCTGGACGATCTCGCTCAATCCCGGTTCGAATATGGGAAGGTTGTCGGAATTCCAGGCTGCGATCCGATTGGCGTCGATATCGACAGCCGTCACTGTGATGTGAGGACATTTGTGGGCGATCACGGCCATGGTCGGCCCACCGACATAACCCGCTCCAATACAGCAAATATTCATTTTATGGTTTCGATTAAAAAAGTAAATTTCTCAGTTATTCAGATAGTTTCTGAGTGCCGCGCCGCACTGGCAAACCTTTTGGCGGCTTCCACCAATCGTTCGTTGGAAAGAACTCCGGCGCTTAATCTCACGAAATTGTAGGGGGAACCCTCGGCAAAACAAAGATCGCCGGGCACATAAAGCACACCGTCAGCGATGCAGGCATGGTAAAATGGCGCGTCGAACCGGGTGTCGAATTCATCCGGGGCTCTCACCCAAAGGAGAAAACCGCCATCGGGAACATCCCAAGTCCAGCCCAGCTGACGCAATCCCGCCTCCTCTAAAGCATCGCTCAGGATGTGCAGTTTGCGGGCATAGTGGGGGCGAATTTTGCGCAAATACTGCGCATAGCGGCCATCGGCCAGGACCGTTTCAATAATGGCTTGGGTAAAATTGGCTGTGCCGAAATCCTGCTGGCCTTTTAGATTGAGCATTTTCCCCAGCAAATCCAGGTTTGGGCAACAGGTGTAGCCCACCTTCATGCCAGTGGAAAAAGGCTTCGTAAATGTGCCCGAGTAGATACCGGGAAGACCGGCAAATTCCGGCAATCCAATGATGCTTCGAGCCGGATGGGACTCCCCGAAGTAAAGATCCCGATAGGCGGCATCTTCAATGACCGGCAGGGCAAAATCCAGTGTCCGCAGCAGATTGCCCAGATTTTTCTTATCTTCTTCGGGAATGCAGCGAGTGGAGGGATTGGCATGATAGGAAACCAGATAAACCGCTTTCAGGCGCTTCAATTCATCACTGTCGCCCAATCGATCAATGAGTTTGCGCAAACCCTCGAAATCGATCCTTCCCCCCGGCAGCGATGGTAGGGAAACGGGGCGCACTCCAAGTCCTTTAAGTACTTCCAGATAAACAAAGTAGGTTGGTTTTTCGACCAGAACAATGTCCCCGGGATCACAGAGCACCTGAGTTGCCATGTAAAGGGCTTGCTGGGAGCCATTGGTGATGAGAACGCTGTTTTCATCGCATTGGAGAGATTCTTCGCCGGGGAATTCCCGGAGTAGCCGGACCACCTCGCGGCGTAATCCGGGGCGTCCCGAGTTCATCCCATATTGGAGTGTCTCGGAACCGCCGGGACGCGCGGCCACCTCGGCCACCACCTCTTTCACCAAATCGAGCGGAAGCGCCAGGTTATCGGTAAACCCGGCGGCAAGGGAGAGCAGATCGGGATTGCTCAAGGCGTTGGCCATTAGATGAACAATGGCCGGGTCGGTGAGTTGCCCCCCCAGTGTAGAGTAGCGCAACGGTTTGAGAACTGACGGTTCCATCCAACCCGATATAGGGAAGGTCGGTCTCAATAGGCAATCCTTATCAAGTAACCGTCGAGGGAAATTACAGATTGCCAGATTGTCCGAAAAAGCTTGATCTAAAAAGAAGCCTGGCCTGCTGATGGGTATTCGCAACAAGTTTAAATTCGTATTTATGGAATCGCTGATGATCGTACCGGCAAGTCTTATCATCGCCTATGGCCTGTTGGGGCTATTCGCCTTTTTTTTCTCCGACCGGATGATATTTCCCGCGCCTCCCTCCAGTTATTCCGATAATAGTCAAATCCTGAAAATCCCCCTCTCCAATGGGAGCGTCATTTCGGCTCTTTATCTGCCCAACCCCCAAGCCAAATACCTACTCCTCTACAGCCACGGCAACGCCGAGGATCTCGGCCACATTCTCCAGCATTTAAAGGAATTTCATGAAAATGGCTTCGCCGTCTTCGCCTACGATTATCCCGGTTATGGAACGAGTGAAGGAAGCTCCAACGAGAAAATCGTTTTTGAGTCCATCGACGCCGTTTACGAATTCATAACCGAAGATCTTTCCGTGCCCTCCACCTCGATTATCGGTTACGGGCGCTCACTCGGGGGAGGACCCACTGCCTACCTGGCGGCGCGGGAAAACCTTGGCGGCATCATCCTCGAAAGCACCTTCGTGACGGCCTTCCGGGTTATGACCAACATTCCCCTCCTTCCCTGGGACAAGTTTCGCAATTTCAAATACTCGACCGATTTTTCCAGCCCCCTGCTCGTCATTCATGGAACGGAGGATGAAGTCATCTCATTCTGGCACGGGAAGAAACTATTTGAGCAGGCCCCGCAGCCCAAATCCTATTTCTGGGTCGAAGCGGCCGGGCATAATAACCTACTCGATTTCGCCGGTCCCATCTACTGGGATACGATCCATAAATTCGTCAAAAACGCCGAAAATCTCCAGTCCAAGCAATAATCAGCCCCGGCACATTAGTTCACACTAAAGCTTCCCATTATAACCATAGAAAAAAATGGCACAACATCAACGAAAGAATGCGTCAAGTAACACGAAAGTGGGAAGCGATTTTGAATGCCTCACGCTCAAGCATTTCATAGAATCACTCCCAACCCTTCAAAGACCATTCTGGCTCCCAATTGGCCACATCGTTCAAAAAGAGCACAAATTCGATCTTGGATGCGTAAAAGAAAAAGTTATTATCGAGTGCAAATCCCACACCTGGACCGAAGGCGGAAATGTTCCATCTGCAAAGCTCACTACCTGGGATCAAGCAATGTTGTATTTTTTCCTAGCTCCTCGAAGTTATCGAAAGATTTTTGTGGTGAAGAAAAACGTAAAACCTAAAACAAACGAAACTCTCGCCGCGTATTACCTCAGAACACACAGGCATGTAATTCCGGATGAAGTTGAATTCTGGGAAATTGATGAAAAGAAAAATTCAATCGAACAATTAGTATTCGATCTAACTCAAAAATTTACCGGAAAGAGCGGTGTTAACCAAGAGTGATTAGACTGAACCTAATCTTCTTTATCGTCCAAAAAGGATTTCACGAGAGGTCATGTCGAATTGATCAAAATCCTCGATCAACAGAATCCATTATTTTTTCACTAACATCTGAACGTAAGTTCTTTGCGCGTCTCCAGTGCCTCCTGATAGATTAAATGCAATCATATCTCCACGAAGACGCCACCCTTGATCGAGCTTATCATTGATGGCATCCTGAAATGCCGTAGTATGGATATCTTGTATAACGCATACTTCAGTTACTTTAATTGCTTCTTCTGCCATGGTAGTTACTCCTTATGTTTTGCTTATTATTATTTTACTCAATGAGAGTTATTTCAATAATGAACGTTTGGCAAATAATGAAAATCGAAACCAAAAGACTGATACTGCGTCCTTTCGAATCGAGCGAATTTGGACTATTCCACGATCTGTTGAGTGATCCAGTCGTGATGAAGTTTTCGTTGCGCGGTCCTCTCACTGAG
>JAJFLT010000335.1 GCA_021772555.1 Opitutales bacterium
CGAACTCCAAAATGTTCACGCGGGCGGCCTGTAAGTTTGGAGAACCGCCCAACACCTTGACCAATCCCGTCGTTATGGGTTTGCCCGGAACCTTGCCCGTGATGAACAAGGCGGCCATCGAATTGAGCGTCAAAACCGGGCTTCTCTTCGGCTGTGAAATCGCCCCTATATGCAAATGGGACCGCAAGAATTATTTTTATCCGGATCAGCCCAAAAATTACCAGATTTCGCAATACGATGAGCCATTGTGCCTGGGTGGAGCGGTCGAAATCGAGCTGCCCGGTGTCGCCCGCAACGTCATGGGTGAACATCGCAAGGTGCGCTTGACGCGGATTCATCTGGAGGAAGACGTAGGCAAATTGACTCATTTTGAAAATGACAGTCTGGTCGATTTCAACCGGGCCGGTAGGCCGCTCCTCGAGATCGTGTCCGAGCCCGATCTTTTTTCCGTCGAAGAGGTGACGGCGTTTCTCAATGCGATTCGACTCAATATGGTTTATGCCGGTCTCTCCGATTGCGACATGGAAAAGGGGCAGATGCGCTGTGATGCCAATGTCAGCGTGCGCCCGGTGGGAAGCGATACCCTGGGCACCCGAACGGAAATGAAGAACCTCAACAGCATTGCCGGTACGCGGGAATCGGTCGCCTATGAAATCAGGCGGCAAACCCGGGTGCTGGAAAAAGGCGGGCAAATTACTCAGGAGACGCGACGCTGGAATGCCGAGCAGTGCTATACGGTGGCCCTCCGCTCCAAGGAGGAAGCCCATGATTACCGCTATTTTCCCGACCCCGACCTGATGCCGGTCAAGATTTCATCCGCAAAGGTGGACCGCATGCGGGAGGAAGTCCCTGAACGCCCCTACGACCGGCAGCGTCGGTTTTTGCAGGATTACGGCCTGCCCTATTCGACTGCCTCCGTCTTATGCCTGGACAGGGAACTGGGCGATTTTTTCGAACAGGCTGTGAAGGCTCACAACAAGCCGGTTGAAATCGGGAACCTGATCGCCAACGATTTATTGCGTGAGCTTTCTTCAGGCGGGGACCAGGGTATTGGCAAAGTATCGGAATTGCTCATCAAACCTGTCCAAATGGCCGAACTGGTGAAGCTGGTGGACGACGGCATCATCTCGAAGCAAATCGCGCAGGACCTGATTCCGGATATGTTTCGGAGTGGTCGCAGCCCCTTGTCGATTGTCGAGGAGAAAGGACTGCGGCAGTCCACCGACCGGGGTGAAATCGAAAGTATTTGCGCCAAGGTTATTTCCGAAAATCCCAGACCGGCGGAGCAATTCAAGGCCGGCAATGATAAAGCCATCAACGCCCTCAAGGGAGGCGTCATGAAAGCGACCCGTGGCAAGGCGAATCCTGCCTTGGTTGACCAGATACTGCGAGAGTTACTGGATTGATATAGGTGTCAGGTTTCGGGAAATAAGGTCGAAGGTGCAGTCAGGACATTTATCCGGCATCACGTCATAGCCTTTTAAAAATTTAACTGGCGGGGGAAAGCCATTTGACACTACACTACTGAACAATGGGAGAAAAAGGAGCAATGAGCGGGAAGGATTTCTCAGAGGTGGTTGAGATGATTGTAAGGGAGGACGCACGTTTTCCCAAGCCAGCCTACTTTTTTGTCAGAAAAGCCCTCGATCATACTTTGAAAGGTTTGAAAAAGAAACCGACCGAGGAAAAAGGCCATCATGTATCCGGAAGGGAATTGCTCGAAGGCATCCGCGATTACGCTTTACAGCAATTCGGTCCTATGACCTACACCCTTTTTGAAAACTGGAAATTGAGTCAGACTTCGGATTTCGGCGAAATTGTTTTCAAATTGGTGGAATATGGTATTTTTGGAAAAACGGAACACGACGACATAAACGATTTCAAGGGAGTCTATGACTTCCGCGAGGCTTTTCTGACACCCTTTATGCCGACAGGAAATCCGGGAGCGGAGTCGGCATCCGGCTCCAACGGGGGAAGATCGGAAACAAATAAGGAAGATTCTCCCGAGGGGAATAACTGAAAGGCTTGCTCCAAGCGGGATTGGGGAGCTTGCTTGTTTTATGGAAAAGGTTTCTGAAAGCGATGGGCGCCTTCCGGCTGTTTTGGAGCAACTGCTGGTGGAACGAGTCGAACGCCGGATGCTTTCCAATGGACTCACCGTTATTCTGAAAGAAGATTCTTCCAACCGGTTGTCCTCAGTGCAGCTCTGGGTAAAAACGGGCAGTATTCACGAAGGGTCCCTGCTCGGTAGCGGCGTTTCCCACTATTTGGAGCACATGCTTTTTAAAGGCACCGAAAAACGCCCCGGCAACGAAATAAGCCGCCAGGTGCAGGCCGCCGGCGGAGGCATCAACGCCTACACCACTTTTGACCGCACCGTTTATTATATCAACGGATTGAGTGAGCAAACCGCCCTGGCGGTGGAACTCCTGGCTGATGCCGCCTTCAATTCCCTGCTGCCCGAAGAGGAGGCGGCCAAAGAGCGGGAAGTCATCCTGCGTGAGATAGATATGGGACTGGATGACCCCGATCGGCAAGTT
>JAJFLT010000336.1 GCA_021772555.1 Opitutales bacterium
GGCCAGCCCCAAAGCGGAGGAGATATCCATCACCTTGGCCAATCTGGAAAGGGTCAATGCCACACTGTTGGGTTGGGACCACTGGACGGACCTGGCTTTGCTGCAGTTGGATATCGAGGAAGTGGAAAAAAGAAATTTGAAATTCTCCACGGCCCGTTTTGGTGATTCCCAAAAGCTTTCTCCGGGCCAGATCGTATTTGCGGCGGGGACTCCCAACGGGCTGAGCCGCACCGTGACCAAGGGTATTATCTCCAACACCAACCGCTATTTTAAGGGCAGCAGCCAGATCCGGGGACACGAGACCGGTTATTTCAGCACCTGGCTGCAAACGGATGCCGCCATCAACCCGGGAAACAGCGGCGGCCCCCTTGTGACCGAGGACGGGCGCGTGGTCGGCATCAATACGCGGGGTTATCTGGGCGCCAACAATCTCGGGTTTGCGGTGCCAGCGGAAACCGCCCGAACGGTTATGCAGGCCTTGCTCGAAAATGGCGAGATCGTCCGCAGTTACATCGGCTTGAAACTCAGTCCCCTGCAGGATCTGGAAGATTTTTTTAACTTGGAAATGAACACCGGAATGCTTGTCAGTGCCGTCGATCCCGGTTCCCCCTGCGATAAAGCCGGTTTGCGGCCCGGCGACATCATTTTGGCCCTCAACGGGGAAAAGATGGACGGCCGTTTCCCGGAGCAGCTTCCGCCCATTCAAAATAAAATTGCCCGCCAGCCGGTCGGTTCGGTGATTGCCCTGGAGGTCAAACGCAACGGGAAAATTCTCACTGTGGAGGCCCAAACGGAGCGGTTGGAAAGCCGGGTGGGGGAGCAGTGGGCCTTCGAGGATTGGGGTTTGAGCGTGCAAAGGGTTTCCCGTGCTATCGCCCGGGAGCAAAAGCTACCTTCCGATGACGGCGTCCTGATCATGGGGACCCAGACCGCCTTTCCGGCTGACGAGGCCGGTTTGCGCCATGGAGATATCCTATTACGGATCGACCGGGAGCCGATTCAAACCCTCGATCAACTGAAACAGGCCTATGAGAACTATCGCGCGGAACCCAGGGAAGTTCTTCTCGAAGCCCAACGTTTTCACCAGGTTTCGTTTTATATTTTGAAACCCTGAATGATATTCCAATTTTTAACCACAGATTACACGGATAAACACAGATGAAGAAAACCTCGATCCCAGTTACATAAATTGTCCGCCCTCATTTGTGTAATTCGTGGTTTTGTGAAATATTGGGATTTATATTGATACTACTGCCATGAGGGAACCAAACCTCTGGTGGCGGTTCCAAACAATTGTCCCGATTTCCATCGTTTTTTTAAGTTTGCCCAATGAGTTTTCAAAACAAATTATTTTTTGCGACGATTCCCTTTTACCTGGCGGCGGTTGCGTTGTTTGGCGGTGATGACTTGGCCGATGGGATCGGCGATTTGTTCGAGAAGAGGGCGCAATCGGTAGTTGCTATTGAATATTTCATTCAAAGAGAGTTGGATCGCTCGCCTGTGGATACGGTTGGGTTGGTGATCGATCATGAAGGACTGATTGTTATCAACGAATCGGCCGTGCCCAATTGGCTCCCGCCCGATCAGTTCAAGGATTTCATCGTTTTTCCGCCGGGAGAAGGCGGTGACGGCTATAAAGCGGAATTCCTCGGCAGCGACCACCTCAATGGCTGGAATTACCTGCGGGTGGAGGAGGCCTTGTGGCCTCGGTTGGTTCCCATCACTGAATTTGAAACGATTATCCCGGTAATGGGGCAAAAATTATGGGGCATCGGCGTCCTCGATCAGAACTTCGACTACAGAGCCTATTTTTTGGATGGACGGATGGCCATGATGCAAAAAGTTCCCCTAAAACTTGGTTTTTCGGAGAGCCTTTTGGCCAGCCCCGGCTGCCCGGTATTCGATTTTCAAGGCCGTTTCGCCGGTTGGGCGGGTAACCCAGTCACACGGGAGCGCATTCTGTTGCGCGACGGGAGGCAATCGAGGGTCGGCTTTCGCCCCATCCGGGAAAGTGGAGCGTTTCTTTTTGCGGACGAATTTTTTGCCAACCTTGGTCGAGTGCCGACCGATCCGGCGGGCGATCCCCAGCCATGGATCGGTATTGCCGGGATGCAGCCGATCGATCGGGAAGTAGCCAGTTTTTTAGGTTTGGAAGACCAGGGAGCGGTCGTCGTTAGCACCATATTGGAAGGCAGTCCGGCCGAGGACAGCCATTTGCAAAGCCGGGACATCATTGTATCGGTGGATGGTGAGGTTCTCCCCAAGTTTCGACCTGATGTTATCGTGCAAAATTATTTTGAAAGGCTGGTCCTTTCAAAAAAACCTGGTGAAACCCTTACCCTGGAGGTCGTGCGAGGCGATGGCAGGGAGCATGTCGAAATCATTGTCGGCGATCACCCCAAGCCTTTAAAAAAAGCCCGCCGTCAGTACCTGGCTGACCTTGGACTATCGGTTAGGGAATTTGTGGTTTACGACGCTGTTCGGCAACGCATCCCGTTTGCCAACGCGCCCGGAGTCATCGCCCAGTTCGTCAAGCCCAATAGTCCCGTGCATGCCGCCGGTTTGCAACTGGGTGACTGGATAAAGGAAATCGACGGAGTGGCGGTTTCCTCGTATGAAACAGCGGTGGAACTGTTGGCATCGATCGAAAACGACGAATCCCGAAATGAATTTGTTCTCCTCATAGATCGCCATAATCAAACCTCGGTTTTACGGGTTAAACTCCGATAGGCTAACGTATAAAAAAATTAAACAAAGGTCCAAAATGTTTACGGGAATTGTTGAGGAAACGGGTAACGTTCTGGTTTTTGAAGAAGGCAGTGAGGCTTACCGCCTAACCGTCCAGATCGATAAAATCCAGGATGGCATGGCCCTTGGAGACAGTGTGGCGGTCAATGGTTGTTGTTTGACCGTGATTGCTTTCGATTCGGAAAGCGTCAGTTTTGAATTATTGGGTGAGACCGTCCGCCTGACATCGTTTAATGAACTGGCCACCGGGGCCGGGGTCAACCTGGAGAGAAGCCTTTGTTTCAACGGCAAGATCGGCGGGCATTTTGTGAGCGGTCATATCGACACTATGGGCAAAGTGGAGGTTCTCGAAATGCGGGGCAAAGATTATTATTTACGGGCCGTACCACCGCCCGAGTATATGCGTTATCTCATTTACAAAGGCAGCATCGCCATCGATGGAATCTCACTTACCGTAGCAGAAGTAGACGACACCGGATTCTCCGTCTGGCTCATCCCCCACACCATGCAGGTGACGAATCTCAACCAGCGGCAGGTCGGTCAACACGTAAACCTTGAATTCGATTTGTTAGGTAAATATGTGGAAAAATTATTGCCCACCGTTTCATAATTCGTGTCCATGAGAGAGCAATTGGAAAGCCTCGTGAGTGAACTGAAACGCCTCAAAAGCGAGGGCGTCGAAAGCGTTTATATTGGAGATGGAACTCTGGAGAATTTAGAAGAAACCGTTCGTAAAAATTTGAAACCTGAGACACCATCCCCACCTCCCCGAAATACTGTCATGCCGATACCGCAGCGGAAAAAGATAACGGATTTCAAAATAACGCCGATTCCCGAACCCCCCGCAGTGTCATTGCCAGAGGGAGACAAGCAACAGCGTTGGAATTGGCTACGGGAGCGGGTTCTCAACGATCCGGTTTGCAATGAGCACCTCAAGCCCGGCAAAAAAGTGGTTTTCGGTGTCGGCAGTATCGATGCCGATCTTTTCTTTTGCGGGGAAGCGCCCGGCGCCGATGAGGAGATTCAAGGTGAGCCTTTCGTGGGCCGGGCGGGGCAGTTGTTGACGAAAATTCTGGGCGGCATGGGTTTGAAACGCGATGAAGTTTATATCGGCAACATCATGAATTGGAGGCCGGAATTGCCGACTTCCTCCGGTAACCGTCCGCCCACCGGAGAAGAATTTAACTACTGCCTGCCCTTTTTACGGGCGCAGTTGGAAATCGTGCAACCCAAGGTGATCATCGCCTTGGGCGCGACTGCAGTCAACGGTCTGCTCGGTCCCGATCCCAAACGGCGCATGGGAGCCGTCAGGGGAAAATGGTTTGAATTTGAAGAAACCCCGTTGCTCATAACGTATCACCCGGCCTACATTTTGCGGAGCGGAACACTCAAAGCCAAACGAACTATATGGGAAGATATGTTGACCGTTATGGAGAAGGTTGTTTTGCCCATTTCCGATAAACAAAGAAGTTATTTTTTAAGCAAATAAAATACCTCAAAATCAAGGACTATTGTCTGTGGCGGTTGGTTTCAGGATGAAGTCGGCCACGATGGGTAAATGATGTGAGCCGATGGGGGTGTCGTTTTTCTGGAGACCGTAAGATTTCAGGTATTCAACGGGAATTTCCGGTGTGAAAAGGACGAACCTGTTGCCAACGTTGAGGACGGAGTCGCTGTAAAAGATATAATCCAACCTGCTCGGCGAATAGCCGTTGCCGTACCAAGTGAAAGTCATCCTGCTGTGCGTATGCCTGGGAACAAGATCGGCGAAAGGGGTGTTGTCCCAGTCGGGCATGTGCGGTTTGCCGAATGTTGTTTGGTTGATAATGTTTCCTTCTTTTAAAGAGGTGTGCTGGTTGTGGGGTCCGACCAGATTGGCATCACCCATGTAAACAATGGGTGTGCCGGGTTTGATATCAATAATACCACCTGGCTTTTTTGCCTCGCGCACAAATGCCGTGATGCTGTCGATTTCCCTTTGCCGGTTGGAATGCTCGCTGCAGCAGGGCAAGCTGAGCCCCACCAACAGCATTTCACTTCCATGTCTTGAAGTTAAGTCTATCAAAAATGCGGCACTTTCACCTAATGAATGGAAGTTGAGAATGGGAACCGAACTGAGCAGCAGGACCTCCTCTCCTCCCGCTTTGGCCGTATGCCATTCCCGCGCTTGAGGGTAAATGTTACGCGTGATGTAATCGACGGAATCTTGCAACGTTACACCGTAAACTTCCTCCCAAATCATTACATCGGGTTGCACTGCTTGCACGATGCGCCGGTAGGCTTCGACCCGGTGCGGTTCGATTAAATGGCTGTTGATATTATAGCTGAGGATGCGTAAATGCGAGGGGTCGTGTTTTGACAGTGAAATGACATTAGGGGTAGGTATTCTGTTACTATTGAAAGTATATATGATTCTGGAACCATAGTCCGGTAATTTGTCGCCGCCTTCCACCTCATCGGCAAAGGCGACGCGAATGGTATTGCCGGAGAAAAGTATGTCCTCGCCATTTAGATTTGCCCGTCGGTCAACTACGATTTCATACTCTTGAGAAGTAACGGTTGGATAGGTTACCAATC
>JAJFLT010000337.1 GCA_021772555.1 Opitutales bacterium
ACTATTCGGCCCCGACCTTGATTTCGTAAAATTGGTCCGTCTGGAACCCCTGTTCGATTTTTGCCCCGTCATGATAACCGGGGGCGTCACCTTGGAAACTATTCCTGGGATGATGGAGGCGGGCGTCATGATGGCCGGTTGCGGTATAGACCTTGTAGTCAAGTGCACCCCCGAGCCAAGAACGACCGAATCTATTGCCGAAACCATTAATAAATTCGTCAAATTGGCCCAAGATTCCCGGAACAAAAAATGGCCAAAGTTGGCCCAATCCTGTGATGACGATGATGCCACCTGGCTCACAAAATTGCCCCATCACCATCCCTTCTGATTGAATTTGATTGGAAGTCCGAAGGGTTTTTCTCATTTTAAAATCATCCTTCCCTATCCGTAAATTACAATGAATTGTATTTCAAAAAAACAGTGGCACCGCTATGAGCGTGATGGCTTTCTCAAACTCGGCAAATTATTGAGCGATGAAGATCTGTCCGCCCTGCAAGAAGAAATCGATGCCATCATGATCGGCAGCGCCAATTTAAATTACGATAAGTTGACTATGCAACTGGACAGCCTTACCGGTAAAACCAAAGATACCGGAGCACATACCCATGGTTCAAAGGGAAGCACTCTCAATTATCGAAAAATCCAACAACTCGAATACGATCCGGTCTTTCTGGAATACTTGCAGCGCCCCATTTTCCGGGAAGCCTGCAACTACATTTATGGCGCTGACCAACCGATCGCTATTTTCCGCGCCATGTTCATGAATAAACCGGCGGGTCGAGGCACCTGGCTACCCTGGCATCAAGATCGATGGCCCGTTCTGGACCGCGACCCGCAACTGACCATCTGGACCGCTCTCGATCCTTCGACGAAAGAAAACGGCTGCCTCCAGATCGTACCCGGAAGCCACCGCAAGGGATTGATCAATCAGGAAAGTGGAGCAGGGTTTCTGACCGAAGAACAAATGGAAGAACACTGCCAGCCCAATGACATAGTCTCGCTGGAAATGAAAGCTGGAGAAGTGACCTTGCTCCATAATCATTTGCTGCATGCTTCGGACATAAACAAAAGTTCGCAATCGCGCAGAGCATTCAGTGTCTGCTATATGGATGCTGCAACCAAAGATGAGCGAGATGGCATTACTTATCCGATCGCTTTTGGTGAAGGCGCCTTGACATCGGATTCCGTGTTAATGGCCATGGCCAACTAAGAAACATGAATGCCTTCTCTGTCATTATAGAACCGCAAGATGCGCTTGTCAGTGCTAATGGAACCGCCATCAACAATGAAGGAGAGTTGCTTTTGTTGCTGCCGGTGGCAGGTAATTGCGAATTGTTGATCTCCCGTTCGAAGCACCCGGTCACGATGGAAGATTTTGAACCGGTTTGCACCCTATTCGGAGAATCCGGCGTCCTCGACGATTCGTTTCCCGATAGTGAGGGGCTCGGTATTTTCGATAATCAGCTGTTGGTCTATTGGTCAAATGGCAATAGCCTCCATTGCGCCAATACTTCTTTTCCCATAAACAACGACTCAAAATGGGAAGAATGGTCTTCACAATTTCAAGGTAACATCACTATTGATCAAATCCTGACTGACCCCCGGGGCCGGGCTTTTATTTTGTATCGTGAACAATTTTCAAACCCAATCCGGTCTTGCCTGGGTGTTGCGGTTTTCGATGGTAGCAATTTTAGTTCTACAACGGTATCGGAAAGCGATGAAGGTATTTACTCACCTCGGGGTTGTTTTAATGAAAACGGTTGCCTCGAGATCGTATGGATGGCATCGGAGCTTACCCCGGGCATTATGTTTGGCCGCCTGGATATCAATGACAAAATTTCCGCCATAGAGAAACTCCATGAAGGCGTTAATCCAAGTATTGTCTGCTTGGGAAAACGGACCTTCATAGTTTCCGAGCAATTGGATGGGACTCTACGGGTAGATATTCGGAAAGAAGGTCATTTAATCGATATCCAGCGGCTCAAAGGCAGGGCGCGATACCTGCCAACCCTCAAGGTTGATGAACATGGCGTCGTTTGGCTTTTCGCGGTCGATGCCGATCAACGCGGGCTTTACTATCGCCGGTTTTTAGGGAAAGAGTTCAGTTTCGAGGCACAATGCGGCGGTGCACCGGGACAATGGTGGATGTCCCTGGGATATTCGGTATTGTCCTTTTCGCAGGATTCTCAAGGCGGTTTTGCCATTTTGAGAGGCGAATATTTGAGTGAGGACCGGCTCTTAGGATCGGCTAGCGAAGATTACCGATATCAGTTTGAAAACTTGATTGTGCCACATTTTTCGGTTTGTGATTCGCGCCGGGTTCTTTTCCTCGATCTTCTGGAAATTGCGGAAATGGAAAACCTGGAACAGGTTGTAGCCACGGCCGGGCGTTCCGAAGCGAATCCTTTGAAATTGAACGGCCCACCCGGTTCGCATGACGCAGCATGGTCTGGCTACGCTACCGTCCTCCCGGAAAATGGGAAATTTCGCTGTTGGTATACGGGAAGTTCGGATGCATTCGAACGCAAATGGAATACCTGTTATGCGGAGAGTGAAAACGGAATCGACTGGATCAAGCCTGAACTCGGCCTGGTCGAACATAAAGGATCGAAGAAAAATAACC
>JAJFLT010000338.1 GCA_021772555.1 Opitutales bacterium
TTCAATACAGACCTCAAGGGACCGGTTAGCATGGCGGCCGTATCCGAGCGCAAGGTTTCATCGAAACTGGGCATTAACCTCTCCGGGGGGCGATTGGTGGCTTTTGGGAATTCCGATCTCATCGCTAATCAGAGGATCGGCTCCATTGGTAATTTCATGCTTATTCTAAATACCGTCAACTGGTGCCTGGGACGGGACAGGATGCTGGCCATACCGCCCCGGCCCATCGAGAAGTTTCAACTTCCCGTCAGCCGGCAGGAGCTGAACCGGCTCGGCTTATTGCTTTTGACCATTCCCGGACTGCTCGCTGTGATGGGATTCGCGGTCGGCTGGATGCGTCGGCATTAACGGCAACAGAGAGACATGCGCCTTAAACTCACATTCATTCTCCTGGTTCTCAATCTATTCCTGCTTGGAATCATCTACCTTTTGGAAAAAGGACCCTCTGCCGACCTGCCGGGCGTCGGTCCGGTTCTGCCTGCCGGTCTGGTTGAAAACAGCGATTATCTTGAAATTGAAGGGCGGGAGCTGGACGCCCATTGGGTACTGAACAAGTCCGGCGAGGAGTGGCGCATTGCCAGCCCCGTCAATTGGCAGGCCAATTATTTTGCTGTCAGCCGCATCCTCAACCAGCTCCAGTTTTTGGAAAAAGAGTCATCTTTTTCCGTCAGTGAAATAGAAAATGCCGGGCGAACGCTTGAAGATTATGGTCTGGACCGGCCGCGGGCCATTCTTACCTTGGGCCGTGGGAGGGATAAAACCGTTCTCAAAATCGGGGAAGCCACCGGCATTGGGGACCGGCTTTACATCCTCTCTCCCGACCAGGGCGAAGTCTTTGTCGTGAGCAGGGAATTACTGGAAAGCATTTCCCTCGAACTGGCCGATCTGCGGGAATCGAAAATCTTCCATATTCCACTCTTCGAGGTGCGGGCGCTCCGCATCGTGGTGAGTCCGGGCAACACCATCGTGCGGATCGAAAAGAACGATGAAAACTGGAACTTTTTAACCCCCATTCAGACGGAGGCCGATCCTGCCCTGGTGGAAACCACGATCAACCGGCTGACTGCCATACGGGTGACCGATTTTCTGCCGCCAGACCTGCCGGGACAAGGGCTTGACGATTCCTCAATCACCCTGCGCGTAACCATCGAGGGCAACAATCGCAGGCAAACGCTTTTGCTCGGAAATACCGTCACGACCGCATCCGGGCCCCCGCGCCGATTTGCCAGACTATCCGATAATGCCACCGTTTTTTCCGTTCCGGCAGAGCCTTTTAACAATCTGCTCAGGGCGCAGGAAACTTTGCGCGAGAAGAAATTTGTGCAATTTAATCCGAGATCCCTCAACGAGATCGAAATTGGCTCGGGCGACAAGCGTGTGAATTTGCAAAAATTTGAGGCCGGGGGCTGGCAATTGCCGATCAAAGACGATGCCGGGGCCCTACACACATGGGCCGCCGAACCGGCTTTGGTTAACGAACTGATCGTCGCCCTGCTTGAGATGGAAGCAGTCAATTTCCCCAAAAATGCTCCCTCCGAAGAGGATCTCGAACGATTTGGAATCAATGATCCGCAAAGACGCGTGACCCTTCATGCAGAGGGGCAGCAGGTTCTCTTGCTGGGCGATTTGGATGCTGCCGGTGATTTAATTTATGCCAAAATAGAGGCCAGGCCGTTTATATACCAGGTACAGGTGGATGTTCTAAGGCACCTGCAAGCCCGCGCCCTCCATTTCCGGTCCCGCCTTTTTCACGACCAGCCAAATTCAGCGCAAATAGAAGCGATTGCTTTGCGCGATTTGGAAACCGGAGAAGAACTGTTTGTCTTGGACCGGCAAGCAGGCGGGAGTGCCGATGGCAACACCGATTTCGAAGAAAACGACAAAAAGCCGGGATTTTCCGATGCCTTGGGCCTGTTGACCGAAAACGAGCGCGAAGCGGCCCAAACGCTTTTAGAGTATTCGAGCCGGTTCCGGGTGAAATCCTATTTGCGCAACGAATTTTCCGATAACTTCAATCTCGGAGACAAAGTTTTGCCGTGGAAATACCTCCTCGAATCAAAAATCAGCCTGCCGGGCGGGTCCGAAGATCAATTGCGAGTCTTTAACTTCTACTTTACAGAGCGTGTCGGGGGGACCACCCAATTTGGCGGATCGCCGGAATATGATCTCATTTTTGAATCGAGCCAGGAGTTGATCGATGCACTCTTTACCTTAGCTTTCCGCCGGGAAACACCCACTTTGCAGGATGTCGCTCCACCACTGCCTCCTCCGTCGCCGGAATCCGCAACTGTCGATGAAACCACCGGGGAGTCAGCCGAACCGTCGGCCGATAGTATTGATGCGGTCGATTCCGGCCGGGATGAGGAATAGTGCGCCCTCTTATTATTTAACGGCATTGGCATGGTCCTTAATTTAAAGAGGAAGATTTCCAAAAGGAGTCTGATTTTTTACTTCGTCTGCCTTTACGGACTGAACTTTTTTTTGTTTTTGCTGGCCTTGGCCCTGGCCATTGTGAGCGGATATTTAATAACCGGAAAAGATATTCCCATTCCGCAGTTTGTTCTCAAAGACCTACGGGAAAACCTGGCCGATTATGGGCTCTATGCGGAAACGGAAAAACTGAATTTCGACCTTCTGGGCCGTGTAACCGCTCGGCGTTTGAAGATTTTCAGGGAAGGGGGCGGGGATTTGCTGGGACAATGCGACTCTTTACAACTCACCCTCGATGTTCCGTTGCTCCTTCTCAAGAGGGTGAGCGTGGATTCCCTCGTCTTCCAAAATGGGCGCCTTTTCTGTCCGGCATTTTATTCTGACAGTGGAATCAGCGAAACACTGGCAAAAAAAATTCATGGGAACATCAGGCGCCAAGGCAATAGCTGGGAGATCGAGCGGTTCGACTTTGCGTTTTCAAATTTGCGAACGCACTTGAGCGGAAGCTGGCCCCAGGCCGGATTCACCCTTCGCCGGGAGCCCACCGTCGCCGAACCCGCTTTTCGCCCGCGACCATTGGAGCGCTACCTTTCCCTCTGTCGGCAGGCTCTTGACATGCAGGCCAAAGCGCAGAGTTTGGAGAATCCAGTCGCTCACCTGGAAGTTTCTTTTAACAAGGGCGAGTGGCCCGAGGCGCGGGTAATTTTGACCGGCGATTCCTATAAAGGGTTCCAGGGATTGAGTAGTGGAGCTTTTCGGTTGGTGGTTCCCCGTGTCGAATTGCCTCAATTGAGGTTGGCTCAACCCGTCGCTTGGGAAGTCCTCGATCTCAACTGGGAAAACCGGATTCGTGTCACCGATCCGGCAGCGCGCATCCACATCGGCTCCGCCCAGGAATTGATGGCTGGACGGGTAGAGAATGTGCAGTTTGCAGCCGCCGGTTTGGTGGCCGAAGGCAATGCGGTGGAAGCGTTGAGCGGTCAATTAAAGCTATCTTTTCCCCGTCTTGAAGGTTCGACCCATGCTTTGATGGGTAACCGTCCGCTGCAGTTGCGGGGCGATTTTGACCTCCGGCAAAAAAGCGGCCATTTGAGTCTCGATTCCGAAGTAGACCTTTTGCATGAGTTGGGGGACTACTTGGCAAGCCGTTGGAACGAGGCCGCCGTCATTGAACAACTTGCCCTTTCGGTTCCGCCCCGCCTGCGGGCATCCTGTATCTTTGGGCCGGACTTAAATTTTCAAGCCGCCGATTTCAGCCTGGCGCTCGGGTCGCTATCCTTTGGCGGCGTGGATTTTCTCCGTTTCAAAGCGCGCGGCAAGGCCGATACCAAACAGGTTCATTTAACCGATTTTACGCTGCAAAAGCCGGGCGAAAGAGTGGATGGCTCCCTCCAAATCGATTTTGAAAACAGTGATTACCGACTACTTCTGGCTGGCAGCGGGTTCCCCATTCCACTCAACCCCATAATGCCGGATTGGTGGGACAATATTTGGAAAAATATTACCTTTGGCGAAACTCCCCTCAATGCCGACCTCGAAGCCAGGGCCGGTTTGAGGACGAGTAAATTGAAATTTTATTTCGGCGGCTACGATGGTAAAGATGTGACGTTTCAAAATGCCGATTTTGAGGCCATCGATCTTAAAAGCTGGGCTCTTCCCGGGTTCGTGGAAATCTACGATTTGCAGGCCCATCGTCCGGAGGGGAGCGCCCGCGGGTCCGTAAAGTGGGTTTTCCTGGGACAATCGGCCGTGGCCCAGATGCTGGATTTGAGATCCCAACTGGACATCGCGCCATTATCCACCCTGCTGGGGCCGGATGTCGCCGGGGTGGTGGCGGATTTCGATCTGACGAAGCCGCCGGATTTGCACTTGGTGGGTAATCTCTACTATCCATCGGCCCCCTGGCCCATACGGAGAAACATCCATTTGCAGGCCTCCTCCCAAGCCCCTCTTTCCTACCTGGGCTATCCTTTGGATTACCTCAAATTTAAAGCCGAACTGACCGATGATCGCTTCGATATGGATTCGATTGGTTTTGGATTTACCGGGGGGGACGGCGGGGGCCAACTTACCTGGCAAAAATTGGAGCCACAAAACCAGTTGGATGTAGTCCTGTTCTTGAAGGGTGCGGATCAACGAAAGGCATTTGAAACACTCGGTTGGATATCATCCGCGAACAGCCAAATCGTAAACGATGGGGAAAATCTTCCCGTGGAACCGATTGGCAGTGGACTTCTCGATGTGGATTTGAGCGCCACCGGTGTGCCGGGCGATCTTCTCAGCTTTAAGGGATTGGGAAAACTGCAGGTGACGAAGGCGGATTTGGGGAAGGTCCACCTGTTCGGCGGCCTCTCACGCGCCCTTTATGGAACCTGGGTTGACTTTACCACCCTCAATCTCGATTCGGGCGAAGGCAGTTTTATCTTGGATGAAACCCTGATCGAGTTCCCGGAGGTGAACGTGAGTGGTCCCGGTTCTCTTATCCGGGCTAGCGGGGGGATTGTCATGCCGGAGGGCGGGCTCGATTTCAGGGTGCGGGTCCACTTTTTCGAAAGCGGTGGAAAATCCCCACTCTCCATCCTGGGGCCTATCCTGAAACCTTTTGAAAACGCTCTCGAACTGCGTTTGTGGGGCACCCTGAAGGAACCCAGGTGGCGTTTCCAGATCGATCCCCGAAATGTTTTCCGCAGCCCGGTCACCCAGCGTTCCTCGCTTGAGGAGGAGAAAGAGAAAGAACCTTTGCCTACGATCGACCCACCCATCCCCGAGAGCGATTTGTAGGAGCGGAAGGCGCCCAGACTACTTCAGTAAACCGGGCAGGACGAGGGTCAAGGCCGGCCAATAGGTAATGAGTAAAACGCCCGGCAACCGCACCAGAAGCAAGGGAAAGACGGAGCGGTAAACGTAGGGCATCGATTTCTTGAAGCGCATGGCGGAAAGAAACAGATTCATGCCCACGGGAGGGGTCAGGTAACCGAGTTCGAGGTTGGCCAGGAAAATGATGCCGAGGTGAATGGGATCGATTCCAAAGGCCAGACCCATGGGGATTATGAGGGGCACGACGACCACAATGGCCGAAAAAATGTCCATCACGCACCCCACCAGGAGTAGAAATAAGTTCAGGGCGAGCAGGAATGTCCAGCGGTTCTCGATGGTCCGCCCGACCCAATCTACGGCTTGATCCGGCAGGCGCGCATCGATCAGGTAATTGTTGAAGCCCATGGCCACCCCGAGGATGAGGAGAACCCCGCCCACCAGGAGGCCACATTCCGTCATGACTCTGGGGGTGTCACGCCAGAATCGTAAATCGCGGTAAATGAAAGTTTCCACCACAAAAGCATAGAGGGCGGTAACGGCGGCCGCCTCCACCGGGGTGGCGAACCCGCCGAACAAAGCGGTGAGGGCGACGACCGGCAGGAGCAATTCCCATTTTGCCTCCATCATGGCCCTCCCTGCCGTTTTTATATTGAATGCCGGTAAGTCGTCTTTTTGGACCGTTTTCGAGGCTCGTCGAACACCCCACCAGGCCGTCAGGACAACGATCAGAACACCGGGTCCCAATCCGCCCAGAAATATTTCTTTAATCGTGACCGTGGCCCCGTTGGAAGTGGCTACCACCGCATAGAGGATGAGAGGCAGGCAGGGGGGGAACAAGAGACCCAGCGACCCCGCCGAGGTGAGCAGCCCGATGGCATCCTTTTCACTGTATCGGGCCGAGACCAGCACCGGCATGAGGAGCCCGCCGAGGGCCAGAATGGTTACCCCGGACGCGCCCGTAAATGAAGTAAAAAACGCGCAGACAAGAGCGGTGACAATGGCCGGGCCTCCCTTTATGCGTCCCACGAGGGCTTGAAATACCGCGATCAGGCGGCGGGACGCGCCTCCCTCGGCCAAAAAATATCCGGCCAGGGTGAACAGCGGAATGGCTGCCAGGGTCGGGTTCAAGACCATACGGTAGTGATCTACGGCAATGGAGGCGATGGGGTTTTGGGCGCCCCAAATAAGAATCAAGGCGGCCCCACCCAAAGCGGAAAAAATGGGCGCCCCGAAAATGATGGCTGCTCCCAGCAACAGGAGCAGCGGCAGGACCAGGTTTCCCGGGTCCATGGGAGGATAAATCCCAATCCCGATAAATAGTCCGCCAATGACCAGGATGAGGAGGCCGCCCTTCCAGGATTTGGCGTTATGGCGGAGAATTCTCCAGGCGATGATGGCAAATCCGAGGGGCATGAGCGCCTGAATGGCCCATACCGGAATCCCGTAGGCGAGGATTTTGCCCGCCTCCCGGGATATGAAGACATACTGGCAACCGGCCACGGCCAATCCAGCGCAAATGGCAATGGTAAAGGCCCCGCTGAAGACAGCCGCTCCCGTTTTCCAACGCCCCTTGAGAAAAGTGGTCACGGTGGACATCGAAAGCAGGCGGTCTTCCCGCGCCGCAATGGCCGCCCCCAGCAGGGAGGAGACAAGCACCAGGTGCTGCACGATCGCGGTGACGCCCGAGATGCTTTGTTGAAAAAATTTGCGTAAGGCGATTTCCGCCAGGGGCAGCATGACCATACCGGCCAGTGAAAGCGTCACAAGCAGGTTTTCCAACTGATGCATAAAGCCGCGCCATGCCGGTTTGCCGATTTTTTCAGCCGGGTGTTCCGCCTCCGTCTCGAGATTCATTGGTGGTGGGAAAGCTTAACGGCCTTTACGGTATTCAACCAATTGCCTTTGGACTTCATCGAATATCTCAGCCGGAACAATTTTGGTGCGGACGAAATCGTGAACTTCCTCCGCCTCATGTTTCCATAACGCCTCCGTTTGGGGAGTTACTTTTTGAACTTTTAAACCCCATTTTTTTTCCATCGTCGTAACGGATTCCTCATTTTCCCGTCGGCCCGTGGCCTTGATCTCGTCCCCCGCGATCCTGGCTGCTTTAATCATTTTCATACGTACCGCAAAGGGGATTTCTTCCCACACACTTCTCGAAATGACGAGTGCCCCCACCAATGGGGACCAGTTGAGTTCGAGCATGTGGGGCGCGGGAGTATAAATTTGCGAACCCAGTGCGATGAGCGGTGGCACAGGAACGGCGTCGATGAGGCCGGTTTGCATGCTCGTCAGGATGTCCTCCGGTTCGAGCGGGACCACTTTAAATCCGGCTTCCCGGAAGGTGTCGGCCGTGCCGGTACTTCCGGCCCAGGTAAAGAGTTTGAGTTTCCTTAAGTCATCCGGGGTGGTGATTGGAGTCCGGGAAAAAAAGCGCACCCAGCCCATATCGGCCCAGAAAAGAGCGACGAAACCTTTTTCCCGCAACCGTTTTTCCAGCATGGGGCGTAGTTTTTCGCTCACATAATCGACTTCCGCCAGATTCCTGAACATCATGGGCATAAATTGCAGGCCAGCCACCGCCGGCTCGATTTCGCTCAACCCGGTGGTCGTGAGCAAGCCCGCCTGAATCTGCTTGATGCGCATGCGGTCCACCATGGCGGCCTCTCCTCCCTGGATGCCGCCGGGGTAAATTATCAATTCCACAGAACCGCCGGAGGCTTCCCTCCAGGCTTGCCCCATGCGTTGCAGAGAACGGTGGAAGGAGCCGCCCTTGGGCGCGATGGTGGTTAGTTTAATGGTATGTTTTTTCTCCGCTGCCTCCATCCGCGCGCCGACATAAATGGCCGTGAAAACGGTGAGTAAAATGATTGCGCGGAAGACGGATCGCATGGTGGTGGATTTTTTAGAGGAAATAACGGTCGATTCGATCCAGGAGCCATTGCGCCCGGCATTGAAAGATGAGATTGGACAAACGCCACTCTGGGCGAAGGTCGGTGTCGATGGCGAGAGCCTTGTTGAGGAGCATTTGGAATTCGGCGCGATCCTGGTTGGGGATGGAGACCGCTTCGGCCAGGGTCACATGGGGACCCGCCTGCAGTCCGCCGGACATCTCCACAGCCCGTTTATAGTGGCGACGCGAACGAATTTCGGGCAATTCCAAATCTTTGCCGCGATTCATTTCGTAGGTGATGAGAAAGGAGTGGATGGCCCCGTAATCGTAGGATTCGTTTAATTCCAGTGCGCGGTCGATGAGGGCGTCAACGATTGGAAGGTCGCCGATCAGATCGGCCTCCTTGGAAATGGCAATGGCCGAAACCCAGGCCGAGGCAGTCCAGTAAAGCAGGGGAACATCCTTGATGGTCGCCTTTTGGACCATTTGTCGGGGATTTTCCCGAAGCCCAGCCTGAAAACCGGGTAGGCTCACGTCCAGGCCGCGCAAGCCGTAGCTGCGCGCCCGCAGGTAGAGTTTTTGCGCCCGGTTGCGCAGGGCGAAGGCGGCATCCAGATCGGTGTCCTCCAGACGATCGGCCTTTTCCTGGACAAAAGCATAGCCATACTGGGTGAAACCGCTGGCGGTGGCGTAAAGGAGGCCTTCGTGGTGAGGAACCTGTTCCAGAAGCGTTTCCATCAACTTGAGGCTGAAAGGCATGGCCGCGCCCACCAGTTCGGGATCATCGTCCGAAGTGAACGTTGTGCCGCCGGAAGCCAGAGCGTCCCCCATTTTATTGATGGCGATTTTTTCCAGCGAAACGCACCCTTGCGGCAAACATGCCAGCAATGCGAGGGCGAAGCCGGTTCGAATATGAGGAGATGAGATTTTCAGAAAATTAAGACAGTCGATATTCTTCATGAATACAGGACCTCCTTTCCTTTCATTTGTAGTTCCATAACCAAATCATGGCCAAAAGGGAACTGGTAAATCAGCGGACTACAATTTTTGGTTATGAAAGTAGATTTTGCGGGTTGATTCCTTCCCTAAAGCAATTGAATAATGGCTTTGATTATTTAGCCGTTACGGTCTATGTTGTTGCATATTAAAAGATTTAAAACATCGGAAAACCGAAGGAGAACCAAGGCTTGGACCTAAAAGAAATCAAACTGATCGTCGACCTCATGAAACGCTCGGACCTGAGAGAGTTCGAAATCGAGGAAGAGGGATTTAAACTGCGCATTTGCCGGGGGGCCAAGGACGAACCACCCCAGGTTATGACCATGGGAACGGCAACCCCGTTCCCGCCCGGCGTGCTGGAGGCGGCGGTAGCGGCCCGACACCCTGCCGAACCGGCCCCGGTGGAAGAAAAGGAACAAAAGGAGGAAAAGATTGACGAAAATATCGACTTCATCAAATCCCCGCTGGTGGGAACTTTTTACCTGGCCGCGTCTCCGGAGAGCGGACCCTTTGTAGAAGTAGGTTCTTCAGTCAGCCAGGAATCAATTGTCTGCATCATCGAGGCGATGAAGGTTATGAACGAAATCCAGGCCGAAATGTCTGCCACAATCATCGAAATTCTTGTCGAGAACGGTAAATCAGTCGAATACGGGCAGCCTCTTTTTAAGGTAAAAAAGACCTGACAATCCTCCATGTTCCAGAAGATCTTAATTGCCAACCGGGGTGAGATTGCGCTCCGTATTATCCGGGCCTGCAAAGAGTTAGGTATAAAAACGGTTGCCGTTTATTCCGAGGCCGACGAGCAATCCCTGCATGTCCAACTGGCCGACGGGGCCATCTGCATCGGCCCCGCCCCCAGCGTGGACAGCTACCTGAAGACGGATCGCATCATCAGCGCGGCGGAAATCGCCGATGTGGACGCCATTCATCCCGGTTACGGTTTTCTGGCCGAAAACCCGGAATTCGCCGAGCAATGCGAAGGGTGTAATATTGCGTTTATCGGCCCAAAATCGGATACCATTCGCATGATGGGGGACAAGGCGGTTGGCCGGGAAACGGTCAGGAAGGCGCGCGTCCCCGTTATCCCGGGCAGCGATGGGCCGGTCGAAAATGACAAGGAAGCCCTCAAAGTTGCCAAGAAAATCGGGTTTCCGGTTATCATTAAGGCGGTAGCCGGGGGCGGTGGCCGGGGGATGCGGCTGGCCCATAATGCGATGACCTTCGCGCGGGAGTTTGCCAGTGCCAGCAACGAGGCCGAAAAAGCCTTCGGCAATGGGTCTGTTTATGTCGAAAAATACATTGAAGACCCGCGGCATATTGAATTTCAGATCCTGGCCGACAGATTTGGCAAAACCATCCATCTGGGGGAGCGCGACTGCTCCGTGCAACGCCGCCATCAAAAGCTCATCGAGGAAGCCCCCTCGCCCTTTCTGAGCAACGATTTGAGAAAACGCATGGGCCGGGCGGCGGTGCGCGCCGCCACCGCCTGCAATTATGAAAATGCCGGAACTGTGGAGTTCCTGGTGGACAAAAAGGGCGATTTCTATTTTATTGAAATGAACACCCGCATCCAGGTCGAACACGGGGTGACCGAAGAGGTCACGGGAATAGACCTGATCAATGAGCAGATACGTCTGGCGGCCGGAGAGAAGCTCGACATGGAGCAAAAAGAAGTTAAATTTATTCGACATGCCGTCGAATGCCGAGTTTGTGCCGAGGATCCGGCTCGCAATTTTACACCCAGTCCAGGTGAAATATCGCTTTACTATCCGCCCGGCGGACATGGCGTGCGGGTGGACTCGCATGTTTACGGCGGCTATACCATACCGCAATATTATGACAGTATGATGAGTAAAGTGATCACATTCGGCAGAACCCGCGAACTGGCCCTGGATCGAATGTACCGGGCCTTGAGCGAATACCTTATCCGCGGTGTCAAAACCACCATTCCTTTTTCCATGGCGGTTATCCGGGACCCCGTTTTTCGCCAAGGTGCCGCCACCACCAGCTATGTAGAGGAATTTATTAATCGCACACCAAAAAATCTATTCAGTAACTCCAATCAGGAAGGACAGGAATAATCATGCCCAGAAAAAAAGCAGAAACGACTGAAACATCCGATGTTCGGGAAATTCCCACCATCAGCGAAGAACCCTCCGGCCTCGGATCCATTCAAATAAATCTCGCCGTCATTAAAAGCATTGTCCGCATGGCAGCCAAGGAAGTCGACGGTGTCATCGCTGTCGGCAGAGGCGGCATTGTGGACGATGTTTCCAGCTTTATCAAAAAAGAATCCGGCTCCGGCATACACGTCGAGGAGGAAAACGACAGTTACTTCATAACCGTCCGCCTCATCCTCGCTTTTGGCTATGAGCTGGCCAAAACGGCCGATGAAGTGCAGCGCGCGGTGCGAGACCAGGTTTCCAAAATGACCAATAAAAATGTGGCCAAAGTCGATATCATGATCGAGGGCGTGAAGACACCCGATAATACAAAACCTGAAGTGCAGGATGAAGATATCGATTTGGCGTCCCACAATACGGACTGATTCCAACTGGTTAAAAAGAAACATTCTTCATAATCATGGAAGTCACAGAGATCGCGCTCGATCACATTTGGACCGGTGCTTATCCCTGGATCGGGGGCGGCGCCATGTTACTATTGGTGGCCATGTGGCTGCGGGCTCGCCACCAGCCGAGGGCCGTTGTCGCTTTCGACAATCCGGATGGGCAGGTAATGGTAGCCCGCAGTGCTATCAGCGAACTGGCCCAAACCGCCACCGATGACATGGGCGAAGTGGCCAAATGCGTTACCCGGATTCAAACCCGCGGGGGGCGGTTGAATGTTCAGTTGCGTATCAAAATGGTGGCCGGAAGCAATTTGAGCGAGGTATCGCTCGGGTTGCAATACCGCGTCAAAAACTCCTTGCGCAATAATCTCGGAATTGAAAAACTGGGCTCCATCGAAGTTCGTTTGACCGGCTTCATCGGCCAAAATAAACCGGCCTATGTGCATGCGGAACACACGCCCCGTCCAGTCGAGACGGAAGCCGTTGAGGAGCCGATCGGAGAAGAGACACTGGAAGAGGAGAAAGAGGAATAGGACGCTGGAAGAGGCAATTTATTTCGCCTGACATTATTTATTCCGCACCGCCTGCCCGATAGATGTTTTTCAGCAATTTTGTCGTGCTGTAGCCTTCCAGAAAAGGCAGAAACTCTATTTTTGCGCCGACTTTTTCCAGTGCCCGGCGTTCCTCCGCATCAAGGGTGTCCAGAGTATAATCGCCAGCTTTGACATAGACGTCCGGGCTCAAGGCCTCGATTTCCGCCGTCAGCCTCTTGGATTGAAAGGTGATGATGCCGTCGACAAACTCCATGGCGGCGAGGGCATAGGCGCGCTCCGCTTCACCGAGTACAGGCCGGTTGGGGCCCTTGAGCATTTTTACGCTTTGATCTGAATTGAGCAAGATCCACAGTCGGTCCGCCAGGGCGGAGGCCTTCCGCAAATAGTATAGGTGGCCGCAGTGAAGCAGGTCGAAAACCCCGTTGGTTATGACCAGACCCAGGCCATCCTTTTTCAACTGTTTTCGGCGCGCGATGGCTTCATCCAGAGGTAGCCATTTGGCATTGGGCAGATGAGTCACCGGGTTCATTCCGCATTAATCAAAAAACCGCTTGGCTTTTTCGAAAAAAGAAGCGCCCACGGGGTGTTCGGCATCGCCGCAGGCCATGGCGAATTCTTCCAGCCGGTCTCGTTGTTCGCCGGTGAGCTTGGTCGGCACCTCGATATGCACGCGGACCAATTGGTCTCCCTTGCGGCCGCTACGCAGGTTGGGCATACCGTGCCCCCGCAGGCGAAAGGTAGTCCCACTTTGGGTGCCGGACGGGATTTTCAGGGAAACCTTACCCTCCAGTGAAGGCACATCGATGGCTCCGCCGATGGCCGCGAGAGTGAATTTGATGGGAATCTCGCAGATCAGGTCGTCCCCATGTCGCTCGAATATTTCGTGTTCCTTGACATGGATGACGACGTATAAATCGCCCGCCGAACCGCCCATGATGCCGGCCTCGCCATTGCCCGCGGAACGCAGCTTGGAACCGGTATCGACGCCCTTTGGAATACGGAGCTTGATCTGGCTGTTCTTGGTCAGCCGGCCTTCTCCATGACAATTTTTGCAGGGTTTGTCCACCACCGCACCTTGACCGGAGCAGGTGGGGCAGGTTTGGCGGACACTGAAAAACCCTCGTTGCGACATGACTTGGCCGTGTCCGGCGCAAGTGGCGCAAGTCGTCGCCTGGGAACCGGGGGTGGCCCCGGAACCGCCGCAGACGTCGCAGGCTACCGCGCGGCGAAAAGAAATCTGCTTTTCCGCTCCACGGGCGGCTTCGCTCAAAGCTATTTCCAAATCATATCGCAGGTCGGAGCCGCGCCGCGAGCCCCCGCGGGAACTTTCTCCCCCGCCGAAAAATTCTTCAAACATGCTTCCGCCGCCGGACCCTCCGAAGACCTCGCGGAAAATATCGAAGGGATCGTGGAATCCGCCTCCGCCCCCTGCGCTTCGACGGCCCATCCCTCCATGTTGGAAAGCGGCGTGCCCATACTGGTC
>JAJFLT010000339.1 GCA_021772555.1 Opitutales bacterium
AGGCCATATGATTCTTCGCCCTAACTATTCGATTTCTCAAGAATTTCTGGATTCCATGAATAGTCGTTAAATTTGATTCGGAAAAAGATTGAGTAAAGAACGGGACAGAGAGCCAGGGTTAGAACCGTTGCAAAAGCGAGACCAAAGATGATAACATTAGCCATCGGTCTCCACATCTCACCCCCTTGAAGGGACAGCGGGATGAGCCCAATCACGGTCGTGGTGGCCGTTGTCAGGATTGGCCTCATCCGGGAGAGCGCGGATACCATCACCGCATTGGCGCTATCAATACCCTGGCTTCTCAGACTTTCCATACTGTCAATCATCATAATGGCGTTGTTTACTATAATGCCCATTAAGCTCAAAGCGCCCAGCATAGCCATAAATCCGAAAGCCGCATCGGTGATAAGTAGTCCCAAACTGATTCCAAATACTGCGGGCAATATAGTAATTCCTATCAATATAGGTCGTGACACCGAATTAAACATCGAAACCAACGTTAAAAATAGTAGCCCCAATGCAAGGGGGAAGCCCGCAGCAATTGAGGCTTGGGATTTGGCACTTTTCTCCTGTTCGCCGCCGAATTCGTAATGGTAGCCGCTCGCCCATTCGTCCGAAACTGACAGCGCATTTAATCTTGGTTCAATTTTTTCAAGTGTGTCTGTGGCGAACAGACCCGGACGCAGATAACCTTTGAGGATCATCGTCCGTCGGCCATTTTCGCGCCGAATATTAGAAGGCTGCCAGGTAAGTCCGGGTCTCGCCACCTGTAGCAAAGGAACACTGCGGGTGCTGTTGGTAGAGTACACATTTATGCTTTCAATTTTACCCAAATCCCGCCGGTAGGCATCCTTCGAGCGCATAACGATCGGTATAACATCGTTACCATCACGAAAATCGCTGACACGAAGGCCAGATATTTGTGTTTGCAGGGACAAGGCAACATCTTCGCTCGTCAGCCCGGCCAATTTCACCCTCTCCTGGTTGATATCGACCTCAAGTTTCTTGGTCCACTCACCCCAATCGTCACTGATATTAATTACGCCGGGAGTGGATGCCATGATCTCTGCCACATGATCGCGCAACCGGTAGAGGGTCGGAATATCATCCCCGGTCAACCTTATCTGAATGGGTGCTCCAACCGGCGGCCCGTTTTCGAGTTTTTTCAAAGTGACTCGGCTGTCGGGCATATTGCTATTAGCGAAATCCTGACCCAGAGCTATTACTTTATTGATGTTCTCAATGGCATCATCGACGTCCTCACCCTGGGTCTCAACAAGCATGAAGGCATAGGAGGCATTGCTCTGTTCAATACTTTGGGAAAGGTTCCATCGGGGGCCGCCATTACCAGTAAAAGTTGTCACATGTTTTACCTCCTCGCGACTTTGCAAGAAGTCACTGAAATTTCGGCTTTTTGAAGCGGTCGCCCGAATATCGGAACCATAAGGCGTCCAAATATCAACAAGCAATATCTCGCGTTCGTTCGGCGGGAAGAATGTCTTTTTAACAAATCCAAATGAATAGACGCCGACCGCCATTAGAATAAAGGTTCCGGCAAGAAAGAGAGCACGGTTTCTCAAACTGTAAAGCAAGAGAGATCGATAAAGGTTATACACCCGCCCAGAATATGTCTCCTTGGTAACTTTCACCTTGATAAAAAAGTAGCACAAAAATGGCACGATAGTCAGGGAAATCAGCCAGGAACAAAGAAGGGTGATACTAATAACCTGAAAGAGTGAAAGGCAGAATTCACCAACATTCGATTTAGCGGTTCCGATAGGTAAAAACGCCCATATTGTTGTCATAGAAGCCGCCAAAAGGGGCTTCCATAGTTCCGATACAGCCCCTTTCGTGGCGCTGAGACGGTCGTCCCCTCGGGCCATTCGAACGAGTATGTTTTCACTGACAACAACACCGTTGTCCACCATGATGCCAAGAGCGATTATGAGTGATGCAATGGATATTTGCTGCAAGGTGATATCGAACATCGGCATGATCAAAAAGCACATGAGTATCGCCATCGGAATCAACATCGAGGCAATGAGGCCCGTGCGCAGTCCCGTGGTAAAAAGCATGACTATAAAAACCAGTGCAAACGCCTGACCCAGATTACCCATGAAATCCTTGATCTTGCGTCCTACAAAACGGGGTTCCCACATGATGGTCTCCAAATCGAGTCCGACGGGAAGCTGTCCCTGAATCCGCTTAACCTGCTCCTCGACACGCTCTCCCACTTCCAGGATGTTTCCCCCTCCCGCCATATTGACGGCGATAACGATGGCTTGCTCACCGTTAAAGGAAACCAGACTGCTCGGTGGATCGACAAAGTCCCGCTTAACCTCAGTGACATCGTCGAGGGCAATGGAATCCGCTTGGCCTGGGATACGGAAATTCGTGTGGCGAATATCGTCGAGAGATTTGTATTCTCCGGTGGATTCAATGAGGACACGCTCGATATCGACAAGGGCATCCCCACTGGGCCTGACTATATTTTGAGAGTTTATAATCGAGGCCAAGATAAATGGTGAAATCCCGCGTTCGGCCAGCAGTGAGTTGGAAAACTCAATAAAAACCCGTTCGTCCTGCACGCCAAAGAGATCAACTTTCGCTATTCCATCGATCTTCAATAGTTCGTTGCGGATGTAATCGGAGGCATCCTTCATTTCCCGATAGGAAAACCCGTCGCTACTCAATGCGAGAACCATGCCGAAAACATCGCCAAACTCGTCGTTGACAAAAGGTGGCAAGGTTCCGGCTGGCAGAGACGGGGTGACTTCATCCACCTTGTTGCGCAAGCTCGCCCAGCTTTTTGCCACCACATCAAGTGGGGTGCTCTCATAGAGATCCACAGTGATAATCGAAGTTCCGGCAAGAGATTGGGATTTAACTTTTTCCACATCGGCGATTTCCCTGATCTTCTCTTCCAACTTATCGGTCACCAGTTCTTCAATCTTCTTTGGAGAAGCCCCCGGGAAGCGGGTTAGGACCAAGGCAGTGCGAATTGTAAATTCGGGATTCTCGGCCTTGGGCAAGGAGAAATAGGACATAAATCCCATAAGAATGAGAAGACCCACCCCCACCAGGGTTGTGGCTCGGTTGCGTAAACACCATTCTGCGATATTCATGACAAACGACCCCGGACCTCAATTCGGAAAGTTTTGAAGAAGTTTGACTTTTATGCCTTCCTCCAGCCTGTGCACGCCCCGCACTACGATTATTTCACCCGGCTTGATTCCCTCTCTTATTTGTAATCCGCTTGTAGTCAGATCCCCTACACTGACCGGCCGTTTCGCAACGTTGCCGACCCCCGCGCCTGCGGGACTGAACACCCATACGTATCGTTCCTCCAATCGACCCGCCACGGCGACCAGGGGGACGGTAATAAATCGTTCGGAAGCGGGACGTTCAAAAATCAAAACCGCTTCCCCAACCATGCCGGGCCGAACCAGCGGATTGTGTTTCAACATTGATATTTGAACCTCGTATGTGGAAGTCGTCGATGTGTCGATACCGACTTTGGATACGACTGCGGGCAATATTTCACCCGGAACCGATTCGAAATTCAAAACGGCTTTGCTTCCCACTTTTACTCTAGTGATGAGCGACTCCGGTATTCCAACGTGCATTTCGATTTTATCTTCTGAAACAAGGGAGGCAATCACTTGGCCCGGTTGAACCACCTGATTGATCTCGACCGGTACCTCGCCGATGGAACCATCTTGGGGTGCCAGAAGAATAGTATAGTTAAGCTGCTGGACTGCCTGTTCCACCTGTTTTTCACTGGCTTCCATTTGCGCCTTAGCGGATTCGTAGGCCGCCTGACCAGTATCAAGAGCGCTTTTGCTCACATTGTCGTTTTCATAAAGGGATTTAGCTCTTGTAAAGTCAGCGTCAGCGCCAACAAATTGTGCTCGGACTTGTGCCAACATGGCGCGGGCCTGTCCCAATTTCAGCTCATAATCAGTGGGGTCGAGCCGGGCTATGACATCACCTACTTTTACTCTTGCGCCAATCCGGGCCGGTAGGCTCCGAATTTCGCCTCCCACACGAAAACTGAGATTGGAATCGATCTCTCCCTTGGCAATACCGGAAAACGTCCGTTCGATGGTGAGCGACGGCTCTTCAATTGTCACCGTTACCACAGGGCGAACAACCTCTGCTTCCGGAGGCTTCTCAGCACACCCGGCAAGGAGTGCAAGCAAACTGAAACAGCCGATGGGCCAGGATTTGGTCGTAAATGTCATCGAATCATCCCTTTTTATTGATTTTTGCTAATAAATTTATCTAAATCGCGCTCCCACGCTACCTTCTCCGATTGCGTCTTCGTAAATTCAAACCACGCTATCGATCGTTGAACCTGCACGAAATCCTCGAATAGATTGTAAACTGCCAGGGCCGCATTTTGCCGTTGCACAAAAGCCTGACTCTGGGCATCGAGCAAATCGATAATATTGACCACGCCCTGCTCGTATTTATCGGTCACGACATTGAGGTTTTTTTCGGCACGATCTGCTGCCCTGGTGCTAAATTCGATGGTGGGAAAGGAGCTGCTGATCGAGAAAAAAGCCTGCTGCACCCTGGTTTCGACAAGCTGCCGTATCTGGTCGCGAGTGTGCTGGAGTTGACGCAGGGTAGCTTTATCTCGCAATACCTCAAACCGCCGCCTCGTCCCTTCAAAGATGGGCAAGGACACAGTGACAAAAAAACTCCACTCATCATCATCCGGATCGGGACCGAAAGTAACGGGAGAAGTGCTGTTGAAGTCTTCATTAAGGATGCGGTCGTAAGAAAACTGGGCACCCACCGATGGGACATAAAATTGCCGTTTTTTCTGTTTAAGGACAATGGTTTGAGCCCTGATGGAATGATCGATAGCGGCCAGTTCAGGGGAGTGCTCAAGCGAATAGGCGATCAAAAATTCTTGAAGAGCTTCTAGTCGACTGTTTGAATTAATATTTGTGGAAACTCGTTTGTAACCCACGTCGAATTCTGGACTGGACAACGTCAAATCGCGGGCCCTCCACTTTTTGTTCAAGTCGATACCAATCGCCTGGTTGAGAGCCACACGAGCTTTCTGCTCGCCGCTTTGGGCATTGGCAACATCTATCTGGTCGGCTGCTTCCTGTGCCTCAAAACGATAAACATCCTCTGGCCCGGAGGTTCCTATCCGCAGGCGAGTTCGTGCCAAATCAAGGTTGCTTCGGGTTATCTTTAGGTTATCTCTGGCAACAAATAGTAGAGTCCGGGCTGAAAGGTACCGAATATAAGCCACCCCAACTGCTTGAACCACATTGAGGCGAAGTGACTCCTCCTGCCATTCACTTCCTTTGAATGCTTCGCGTGAGGCGCGAAAGTTGCTGATAGCGGAATCATTAAAGATCAACTGCTGCAACTTGATACCCGTCTGATTGCTTCTTAGGGGGGCATTGCCAGCCGATGCTGCGGCGCGATCCTCGTCAATTTCCGTGAACGAATAGGAGGAATTCACCTGTGGAAGCAGCGGGCTGAAGGCGATTTGCTTATTGTGGCGATTTATCTCTGTTATCTGCTTCTGGATGAGATAGTCGTAATTGGTTTCGAGGGCCATTTTGATTGCTTTTCTCAAATCTAGCGATTCGTCGTCTCCCATGTCGTCAGCATCGACATAGGTGACGTTGCGAATGGATGAAAATGGAGGATCAAAGTCAATCTGTGCGGCTGTGCGGGCATTCAGGTAAAGCCTTTGCTCAACGGAGAGAAAAATCGGCAATTCATTAGGAGAAACCCCTGCGATCATCTGCTGGATATTAAGGGCCGACCTTCGTGCAATCTGACGCTGCACATCAGGAAGCATTCCTGCCAACACTCCTCTCTCCACAGAGGGCAAGCCGATAAAAGCAAAAGTCGGGATATTTCTGGCATTGAGCCCCCCGATCAGTTGGAGCCGCTCGCGTTCAGACATCCGTAAGAGGGGGAATATATAGACAGCCTCCGTATCAGACGGAAGTCGGGAGAGGACTTCAGCCGTATCGCCTGCCATTGGAGTAAGAACTATTTTTATTCCCAAACGCTGCTCCAGGTCCTGAATCAGACCCTCAATGCCTTCAAAACCTTCCATGATTTCACGAGTTATGAGCGCATGAAGGGTCTTAAAGCCTGCCATATCCTTGAATGCGGCAATTTCTTCGGGCACCGATTTATTGGAAACAACCAGGTTGAGATTCTTTTTATTGGAAAAACCGTCTGGACTTATCAATAAACCAACTGATTGCGCATCCTGGAAATACCCTCCTGCCACTGGCTTTGAAAGTTCGATGTTGGGACTGCTGGCGGCACGCATAACGAGATGACCTTGAGTCAGGATAATATCAACTTCGGGATCATCGAGAGCGTTACGCAAAACCGATTGGATGCGGGAAATATCCCAGTTCGCGTTGAAGGCGGGATCTCTATCAAAAGTCACTTTGACTTTATCCTGAATGAGGACGGTTAGCTCTGCCTCTATATTACTGCCCAAGGCGTCGAAAAACCAGGAATCGCCATCTCTTACCACCGCGATGGTAACTTCAGGAAGCTCGCTGGCGTAGATTACTTGTTCATGATAACAACAAGCTATCAACAACAGAACGAATTTACGAATGCCGAATATTCGCTTAATTATTAATATTCTATTTTTAATATCGAAGTGCATCGAAACTGCTAAAGCGCATGAACAAAATCAAAGCTCTTATGATTCATTTTCTGCGTGCTCTCTATGTTGCTGTTCGTACAAACTGACCACACGCGCAATAAATACAGCGATATAGAGCACTCCTACAACGGCTTGAGAATACGCCACGGTTCTGACCAGATTATTACCCGGAATAATGTCCCCATATCCCATCGTGGCCATAGTCAAAAAGCTGAAGTAAATGGCTTGGGATACCGTTATATGCGGAATGGCCGCCTCGCCCGGAGTAATCAAATAAAACGACTCCGGTGCCAGATTTTGGATGTTCAGGTAGATTGTGGCCCAGGAAACACCTATCAATAAAAATACGCAAACCGCACCGCAAATTTTATCACGGGTAAAAATCGATTCACTCAGAAATGTGCGTAAAATCAGGAACGTGATAAACAACCAGAATAGTGAAAATAACGGCATCGCAATGTACAAAAATACCGGTGATTCCCGCGTAAATCCAAATACACCAAACAATGCGAGCATGCTCAAAAACAGTGGCGGCAAAGCCAGGATCGAGGCGATACAGATATAATACCGTTTGCCACTTATGGCATAAATGGCCAGGCTCATCGTTACCAACACCAGCGACATCAATATCATCAGTCCACCCTGCCAGGTCTCAACCAGGGGAACTGCAATCAGCATAACAATCATCGAGACCAGGAGATAAAAATAACGTCCCAAATGGCTTGGATGTGCTGAGTCTCTGGACATAGCAATCAATCGATGAATTTTTCCACTAGACGCTTTGGCTTCATTTTTTCAGGTATTCTATGTATTACAATAAGCCACTTGCCTTCAACACGAAAAAGAATCCCGGCAATAGCCGGATATTCATTGAACAGATGGATAAAAAGAGAAATCAACGCTCTTCAAACACGTGATTGATCGAGCTTTTCCCTGAATTGTTTTATCCACCCATCGATAATTTTTTTTGCGTGACCCCAAGTTGAAGTGGACGCACCGAATTGATGTTTGGAACCGGTCTTGTGGCTGATATAAACCAATAATTGTTCTCTAGTTTGGGAGTCGAGAAACTCGACTTCAATCCCCGCTTCGCCGACTCCAATACTGGACCCCGTCGTCAATTTCTTTCCCAAAGAAAGCATCGCGCCGGGCCCAACCATCGTGGCGGTCACCAGTGCGGGATTTCCGATAACCACATCGACAATCGCCACACGAACCAGCAACACGTCTTTTCCCGGCTCCGTTATCATCTCGTAATCCTTGCCCAAAGCCTCCACAGCGGATTCCCGAAAGAATTCGGCCAATTGAGCCAGCTCGTCTGGCCGGACACCGTGATCCGCCTTGTTGTTCTTCATATAGACAACGACCGGTTCCAAAATAAATTTGTTATACTTCCCCAGGTTAAACATTTTCGCCCGCCACAAATAGGAATCTCCCTTGGATTTGGCTGGAGCCTTTTCCATTTTAGGATACTCGGTCAGGAAACCACTTGTGCTCTTCGGCTTCTTGCCTCCGGTCATCAGACAGAGTGAACTTCCGAGTAATAGAAAAATGAGAATAAATGTGCCTCTTTTCACAGTCATAACGGTTGAATATTAATCAGAATTATCTTGAAGGAAATCCCTCAAGAATTAAACCAACGGCATTGATAATTTTACTTTCATCGGGTTTGCCGGATATGTGGTCCTTTGTCGCCCAGCCGCGCCAGACAAGTTCCCCCTTTTTAGTATCCACAATATCGATTGTTAGAGTCCCCTCGTTATACTGTTCGATATCTACAACAGTGCCTCCCACATAACCGAAGCGGCCTCGCCGAGGTACCACATATCCCCAATCCGTAATATCTGTTTTTCGGACAATGTTTCCGTGAACCGCAACCTGAATGTCGGAATTACCTCCTTCCACAAAATTGTAACCCTTGGAAGCAAGTTCTTCCTGGACGGCGTCACGGGCAATTTTCCCCAAGGCAATTAGCGATGGATCCTGGGGAGGCAGGATCACCATGGAGAAAGTTTTGTAAGAACCAAGGTCGCTACCGGGAGTAACAGTTGTTTGCACCTTGGGACCAGTCTCACAGCCAGCCAAAAACAGACCGGCGATAATCGATAGAATAGTTAGCTTTTTATTCATTTATTTTCACATTTTCAGTTTTTAATGGCATCACCTTTAATCTAATAGTGGTTTGATAAAAAGATTTAACTCATCTTCGACATTACTTCTTCAGTTTAGGGCGGCTACCTCTGGAACCGCTGCCGCTGCCACGCCTTTCACTATTCCGGCTCCAGTTGCGCTCGTGTAGTTCACTTGCGCGGTTTCTCTGAGAAAAGTCACTCTCCCGCTCGGTCCGGATAATATTCTCGCCGGAAAATCGACTTTTGGGGCTGCCACTTGATTCGCCAAGAGTTTGTTTGCCTCGTCCGTCCGATCTACCCATGGCAAGTTCAGGAAAATTTTCAGATCGCTCCACTAAAAAATTGTCACGCGAAAGATTGGGTCGGTTTTCTTTTGCCTTGGCAAACTGCTCTTCAAAACGACCGAATTCGCTAAAACGCTCGGCCCGTTTCCCGTCGTCCTTGAGCCAATCGCGCGATCCATCTCCACGGGTTTCCCTATCCCATTCCCTCACGGCATCATGAAATCCGCCATTCACATGGAGATGATGATGCTCATAGTGCCTGTAATAGTGATGAGAAAGGTGCGGGTAC
>JAJFLT010000340.1 GCA_021772555.1 Opitutales bacterium
CCATTGCGCACCGACACCAAAGCCGATTCCGTTTTTGAACCTGAAGCTTCCGTAAATGTTGGCCGACACTTCGGGAAACCCGTTGAAGATAAGATCCGGGTTATTAACAGGTCTGCCGACGCTACCGCCACCGTAAAGCCCGCCCGCGACAAGCGGTAGCCAGAAGCCGTTGTCAGTTTCTGCGAAACGGAAACCGGCCGGCTCACGGCGATTGGTGCGGGAGGCCGTGGCCGAAGCGACCAGTGAAAAGACCTCATTGGGTCTCCACGTCATTTCAGCCTCAAATCCCTTGGAGCGTATGGCGGTGGCCGCGCCGGAAATGGCATCGATCCTGGTTTTATCCCAGTGATAACCGGCGAAAGTCATGAAGAGTGTGTTATTGAATCCATTGATTTTCACGCCGGCTTCATAAAGTTCCGATTCAGCGAAATTTTGGTCGCTATCCAGATCGCCTCCTGTGCTAACGGCACCTCCTTGAGTAGGATTGAAAGCGGTGCCAAGTTGAGCGCTGGCATAAAGGTTGACCCCTTTTGCCACATGGAAGACCGGGCTGATGCTGCCCATCCAGTAAACTTTACTATCGTCATTGGTGACGGTGCCTCTGTCATCGCTTCTTTCGACTTCATCAGGCACACCTGATTCCCAACTGGCGTATTCACCGCGAATGGAGGAAATGAGGGTAAAATTGTCCCCGAGCCGGTTGGTCATAAAACCGAATACGCCAGACTGGATCATTTTGGAGTCGGCATTGGCAGATAGGGCTGAGGCCCACAAGTTACGGTTGTCGCCAGTTAGAGGGGCACGCTGCGGGCCGGACAGGATGCTAGAATTGCCCGATATTGTCGATCTAGTGATATCTCTTCTGCCAAATGGCTCAGTCTCGAAATCTTGCAGCTGTTGTGCATTTATATACCTAATAGAGCTACCCAGGACGACGTCTGAGTTTTCTCCAATGCTGAATTCAATGGTGAAATTATTTTCTATAATCAGCTGATCGATAGCGAAGGCGTAACCGTAACTGGAAATTTTGTTGGTTGTGAGGTATTCGAGGAGAAACTTATTTTTGAGTTTTCGCCCGGGATTGGTTGTATTTTCATAATCGAAAAAGATAAGCAAATCCTCGGAATCGGCTACATCGCCTGGATCGGTCAGAACCGTTGAACCATCAATTTTTTCTGTAAAGACGGTTCCACCGGCGTTGAGGTAATCCAGCGTATAGCGGTAGCCTTCATCGCCGATGTCCTCCAACAATCCGATGGTTGCCGCGTTTTGGCCGGAGCCATCGACGAGATTTCTCGGTACTACAAGGGCTGGGTTGGCGCCGAAAGCTGTAATATCTTGAGTGTGGTCGCTGGCAGGAGTAGGTATAACCACGAAGGGTGAATCCGTTTTCGGTAAGGTATTATTCCAGAGAGGGCTGGTTTGGTCGGCCGGTTCACCGATAATGTAGTTCCCGTTGTTGATGAGATCTTGGGTAACACGATTCCAGCCGGGGTTTTCGTTACTGTTGAAGTTGAAATACTCCCCTCCGAAGAAAATCTTCACGCCGTCCTTGAGCTTCATTTTCATGGAGGCGTAGATGGAAATGTAATCATTATTCAAATCATCATAATAACTGCCGCTTTGTTGCGACGTCAGGGAGATGCGGTAGGCGGCCGGTTTGTTGCCGACCAAAACGGGGCCGCCAATATCGGCTTGGAACTTGAAGTGTTCATAAAAGCCCACTTCTGCTTTCACGCTGCCGCGAAACTTGTCGAAATAGGGGGATTTGGGCACTTGATTAACATAACCGCCCGCCTGAGTGGGGCTGAAATGGGCGGGCGCGGGGCCTTTCACCACATCAAGGGCTTCCATGGAACCGAAGGACACCGGCATATCGTTGCGGTTGTAGGCGCGGAGCATTCCGTTGAAGAAGGTGCCGGACAGGTCGCCCCGCATAAAGGGGGCCCCAGGTAGACCGTAATAATTCACCCGCTGCATACCCGCCCCGATTTTGTCGAGATCATGGTAATCGGTAATGTTGAACTGCTTCATGGCTTCCGGGGTGAGAACGGTCACGGAGCGGGGAATGTCCAGAATGTTCATGCTGCCGTAAACTGAATCTACTGGCCGGGAAGTCGGGTCCAGCGTATTAGATGCTTCCACGCCGGCTTCTTCGGCGATGAATTCTTCCAGTTCCGTCAATTCTTCATCGGATTGGGCGAAATTGTTGCTAACGCCGAGCAACAACGACAAGGAAATCATGAAGATGACCTTGCGGTAGGTATTTGATTTGATGTTTCTTTTCATATTTGAACGCAGTTTGGTGAGGTTTGTCTGATCTATAGGTTGGGTTATTCAGTTGTAGGTAATTTTCAGAAAAATGGGTGAATGTTTCTCCAGGTCCAAAGTTAGGTACTTTCCCTTGTCCAAACTAAAGTTGCGTGGATTGTGAGGCTGGATTGAATAGCTAAAAAGGGTAAATTAGACACACTATTTAGCCTGGGTGCCGCAATTTTTATCGCGGCCCTGAGCCAGGACATGGGCTCGATTTAGGGTAATTACATAGCAATCAGGAAAGAATAACTATTGGCTATGGCCCTCAAAACTAATTTATTTTACCCACTTGCCAAGAGAAAAATGAATATTTTCTGAATGGGCTCACAGATCGGAGCGGGAAATCGGCTTATGGGGTCCTCAGTCCATTTTCGGGTGCGGATGGGATTTCAGGAATTTTTTCCAGAAAAGCAATCAACTGGTCCATCAATTCATCAGGGTAGGGATGGGATGCCATGGCTACATTTTCTATCTGGCCCTGCGGATCCCGCACCCAGTTGAGGAAATATTGCCGGTTGTATTTGGCCTGCACAGCAATCACCTCGAGGTTTCGGTTGGAGAGCGTTCCGCCGAAAGGAGCGGAAATGGGCCGGTGGCAGCTCAAGCAGGCTCCCACGTAAATTTCCCGCCCCCGTGCCGCCTGCGGGGGCAACTTGGCAAAAGTTCCCCGGTAGAGTTCTTCCAGCTTAAGCTGGCGGCGGGTGAATTCCAGGCCGGTGACTCCGTAGGGTTTTTTATGCTCCGGGTTGAGCAAGCCGTTTTCATTTCTCACGTCCAGGTAATACAAATACCTGCCCATGTCCTGGCCTTCACCGAGTTGTGGAAGGCCGTCGAACTGCAGCACCATAAATGGCTGATTTTTCCGCAATACCACGGAGTCGTAATTAGCCTGGTAACCGTCCCGGCAATCGGCCAGGACGAAATCCGTTAATTCCGCGATGCCCAGGGACCTCCGCAATGTCTCGAGGTAGATGACGGTTGCCTCGCGCTTTTGGTTGAGCCAGAGAATATCGGTGACTAAAGTTTCGGCAGGCAGTTTTAGCAGTTCCCGGTAGCTGATATAGAGGTGTTGATACGGCTGGAAACCCTGGATGGGTCCTCTAACCATCAAATCGTCCGGGGAGTGTCGCTCTTCGGTCAGGGCGACCGTCGGGGTCGAACTCACTTTCTGCCCATCGCGCAATTCAACCGGCAGGAATGCGTCGGAAAAGAAAGAATCCAGGGGCAAAGGTTCTTTTAGAATACCGCTTTCAAGCAGCGCCTTCATTTGCTCCCGCATCCGTTCTGCGGTGACCAATCCCAGCTGTTCTCCTTGTTCTCGATGACCTTCGACCAGCTTGTGCTTTTCCATTGTTTTCAGGATAAAATTCATGAATTCCTCGGTCATTTGTGGATTCAATGAGGCGATGTGGGCGTTGGTGCGGAAACGGTCTCCCGCCATGTAGTCTCTCCAGCCACGAATGGAGGCCGCCACGAAAGCGCGAACCAGGTCGGGATGCTCTTTGGCAAATTTGTGATTGGTAAAGACCGCCCGATAGGGGTTATAGCCGGAGTCAGCCAAAAGGAGGGTCTTAGGATTGGCCCCGCGGAGCCGGGCATAATAGGGTTCGTTGGTCACATAACACATCTGGATAAACGATTTGTCGGTGAGAAACCGGCCCATGCCGTAATCGGTCGGAATGGTATCAAATTCGATTCCGTAGCTTTTTTTCAGAACCTTTATCCAGGAGGCGCCGGGGGTTGCCATAATGGTTTTGCCATTCAAGTCGGAAAAGGATTGCACGGGATTTTCTTCGTGCAGGAGAAGGGCTTGGGCGTCTCTTTGCATGGTGGCCATGACTACGAGCACCGGCAATTTCCGGGCGGCGAAAGCAATGGCCTCATCGCTGCGAGCCAACGCGAAATCAGCTTTTCCGGTAGCTACTTTTTCGGGAGCGAGAGAGTTGGGCCCGCCTTGGCGGATTTCCACATCGAGACCGGCCTCCTTGTAATAGCCTTCGATTAATGCGTGATAAAACCCGCCCTGCTCCGGTTCTGCGTACCACTCTGTTTGGAGGATGATTTTTTCCAGTGACCGCTCCTGCGATCCGCCGGGAGGGATCTCACTTTTACCGCAACCGGTCGCCAGGACGGCCCCCAGAATGAGGCAACCAGTGAAAATACTGCCCGCATTCGTCGAGGGCTGAAATTTCCGAAAAGATGATAATGGCATCATTCCTGGTTTTGCCGGGCGATAGTTTTTAGTTCTTCGGGCAGGTAGTCGATCGACATGTAATCGGAAGCCGGAATCGGGTTTTTTATGACTCCGAGGTTTAACAGATCGTTGAACTGATTTTGCAGGCGACGTGGCAGGATCAAACCTAGTCGATCTCCCTCCTCCGGTCGTCCTGTCACGAGATGGTTTTCCCTCATCACGTTGATACTGTAGTTCATAAATTCTCTCGTCATTTGGGGGTTGAGTTCAGAAATTTTGCGCAGGGTCTCCTCCGGCGCATTTTCAATAAAATCGCGCCAACCTTCGATCGTGGCGGCGACAAATGCGCTCACCACTTCGGGGTTTTCACGGGCAAAGTTCCGATTGGCATATACCGCCCGGTAAGGACTGAAACCGGAGTCCGCGATGAGCATGGTTTTTGCCGCGATACTCTTTTCCGCCAGGTAATATGGCTCGTTGGTAATAAAGCATTGCTGGATGAAATCCTTATCCGTCAAAAAGCGGCCCAGCCCGTAGTCCAGGGCTATGGTTTTGAACTCGATGTCGAAATGCTTTTGCAGATAGAGCGTCCAGGAGACTCCGGGAGTACTCATAATGGTTTTGCCATCGAGATCTTTCCAGGTTTTGACCGGGTTTTCCGCATGGAGCAAAAGCGCCTGCGGGTCGCGCTGCATGTAGGCGGTAACGATGATAAGCGGGATGCCCTGGGAAGCGTAGAGCATGATATCGACGCTCCGGGTGATTGAAAAATGGGCTTTTCCCCGGGCCACTCTTTCCGGTCCCAGTGAATTGGGACCGCCCTGATGAATTTCCACATCCAGCCCGGCTTTTTCATAGTAGCCTTTGTAAAGGGCATTGTAGAATCCGCCGTGCTCGGCCTGCGCGTACCAATCGGTTTGCAGAATGATCTTTTGCAAATCCTGGCCGTTCTTTTGAGTCGAGGGGGTTGCTTTTTCTTTACAACCCGAAGCAGCCAGCAAAACCGCTAAACAGAGAAATAGGCTTTTAAGCAAGTTCGACAAATATGTGGATTCGGATTTCACGGGAAGGATTTTAAAAATCAGTTCTCATCTGCCCGGGCAACGGCAATCTGTAGGTCTGGGGGAAGAAATTTGGTTGTGCAAAAGCTTTCGACGGATAGAGGTTCGTCCAATATACCGATATTTATCAGATCGCTCATGTTGGTGCGTAAACGGTGCCGCGACACCCGTGCATGAAATTCTTTTTTCTCGGGATCGCCGGAAACGAGCTGGTGTTCCCGCATGGCCCCAATGGCAAAGTTTACGAAATCTGATGTGTTGGCAGGGTTGAGGCGTAATAGTTCAGCATTGGTCTCAGCGGGAGTGTTTTCCAGGTAGTCCAGCCAACCGCGAATGGAAGCTGCCACAAAGGCGCTCACCAATTCCGGGTATTCACGCGCAAACCGGTAGTCCGTGAAAACTACCCGGTAGGGATCGAACCCGGAATCCGCAATGAGCATCGTCTTCGCCTGTACGCCTTTCCGGGCGATAAAATAAGGCTCGTTGGTAATGAAGCATTGCTGGATAAAATCCTTGTCGGTGAGGAAGCGGCCCATTCCCATGTCAAGTGGGATGTTGGCAAATTGAATGCCAAATTTTTTGGGCAGCACCTTGGTCCAGGAGCCGCCAGGAGCCGCCATAATCGACTTGCCATCGAGATCCTGCCAGGTGTTGACCGGGTTGTCCTGGTGCAGGAGGATTGCCTGTGGGCTCTTTTGCATATAGGCGTAAACCGCAATTAGAGGTAATCCCTGGTCGACGAAAATCATGATCTGGTCGGTCGAGCTGAGGCTGAAGTGGACTTTGCCCGTGGCCACTCGCTCGGTTGAGACCGAGGCCGGACCCCCCTGCCGGATTTCCATATCCAGCCCCTCTTCTTCGTAAAATCCCTTAATCAAGGCATTGTAAAACCCGCCATGCTCGGGCTGGGCATACCAATCGGTTTGCAGGATAACTTTGTGCAGTGTCCGGCCGTCTTTGGTGGTGGTCGCCTGCGGATTCTGGCGGCAGCCCGAAAAATGGAGGACCGACAGACAGAGTAGGATCCCGAGGGAGAGAGCCGGGAGTCTTCTAATGGTCGGTTTTGAGCGAGGACTCATGCCAGTTGTGGAGCAAATACCAATGGATGAAATTCACCGCGGCCACGAAAACGAAACCGATCAGGCATCCGACGAATGCCACCGCAAAAAGCTCCGCCGTCATTATTTGACTGCGGTAGTTCTGCACCAGATAACCCAGACCCGCATAGGTGGAGGCCGTTCCGGCCAGAAAATCCCCCGTTATGGCGCCGATGGGGGCCAAGGTACCGGCTATCTTTACTCCGGTTAGAAAATAGGGGAGGGCGTAGGGAGCGCGCAGGAGAAAAAATTCCTGGGTAAAGGAGGCGTTGCTCATTTTGAATAAATCGAGCAAATTCTTATCGGTAGAGACAAGGCCCATCGTCGTATTGGCCACAACCGGAAAAAAACAGATACCAAACGTAATCGCTGTTATACTGGGCAGCCCTTCGCCGAACCAAAGGACGAAGATGGGAACGATGACGATCAGCGGCGTCATTTGCATGACCAGCACCCAGGGATAAAATGACATTTTCACCCACTTTGAGGAGGCCAGTATGAGGGCGATGATGCTGCCACCGGTTACCGCCGTGACAAACCCGACGATGGCCGCAAATCCTGTCCGGTATGCAGCCGGGATCAGCAAATGCCGCTCGTTGACGCAGGCTTGCAGGATTTGCCAGGGGGAAGGCAGCACATAATCGGGCTGGCCGCCAATAACAATGATGAAGTACCAAATCCCGATCAAGACCGATCCCGTAATACTCGGTAAAATCCAGACTAGATGCTTTTTCATGAAGAAGTAAAATTGAAGTTGTTTACCGATCCACCGAACGCAAATGATGCGAGACTTCGCCCACCAAGCTCTGAAACTCTGCCGACTCCCTGGTTTCAGCGGTACGGGGATAGGGAAATGGAACCGGAATTTTCTTAAAAATCTTTCCTGGGTTGGCCGTCAGGATTATTATTTGAGTGGAGAGAAAGACTGCTTCGGCAACCGAATGGGTGACAAAAAAAGCGGTCCAGTCCTCCATCGAACGGATTTTTAATAGCTCCTCGTTGAGGTGGTTCCGTGTCATTTCATCAAGAGCCCCGAAAGGTTCGTCCAAAAGGAGAATTTGTGGCGATACACTCAGGGCCCGCGCAATGGAGACCCTCATTTGCATACCCCCGGATAGTTGCCGGGGATAAAAGTTTTTCACTTTATCCAAGCCCACCACGGCGGCCATTTTATCGGCTACCAAGGCGCATTCCCTTTTGTCGACCCCGTGCAGGCGCATGGTCGTTTGAATGTTTTTGTGAACGGTCAGCCAGGGCAGGAGGGTGGCGTCCTGAAATATGAATGACATCCGGTCGCGGGCGGCGGCGGGGCTCCGGCCATTGATTTCCAGCTCTCCGCTCGTTATCGGGGTCAACCCCGCGATCAATTTGAGGAGGGTGGATTTTCCGCAGCCGCTGGGACCGATCAAACCGATGAATTCTGTTCCCGATACCTCAATATCAATGTTCTCAAGAACCAATGCTCCTTTGCCATAGCGCTTATGGAGGTTTTTCAGGGTAACCAGCGGGGTATCGTTTGCATTCTCCATTTCGGTGAACGAAATATAGTTTGGTTTTTTATGGCGCGAGGGCAATCGCTAAGTATTTCCATTCTCCGATGGCATAATCGGGAGGATCACTTTTGAAGGGTATTTGGCATTATTGTAAACCACCTGCAAGGCCCGTTGAAATTCAGCCGGGGAGGAGACCCTTTCCGATGAAAGTCCCGTATTCGGATTACGGATCATTAACGGGAAAGCGGAACTGGCCACGTCGATGCGGATGCGCTCGCCCCTTTGAAATTGGCAGGCCGTGTCGTCCATCTCAAAATCCAATTGGGTTATTCCGTTGTCATCACATTTTCCCCGGTTCAGCCGGGATGCTCCCAGAGTCAGAAAAAGGGCGCACCCATCTTTCGTCACCCGGGTTAGTTTGACTACAAAATCGGTTTCCGGGGCCGAACTGCGGACATACAGGCGGCAGGCGGGACGCCCCGCTACGACCAAGTTTTCCTCCAGAGGTTTCGTCGTGTAAACGAGCAGATTGTTGAATTGCTGGGCTTCCGATTGATCAAAAGGCCCCGGTAAAGTGCCCCCGTTTTGATTGCCGCCGGGAGCCAGCACGGGATAATCGGGCTCATAGACAAAATGGTTTTCCACTCCCTCGCCCGGCTCACTCTCGAGCGATCCATCTCCGAACCGGGAATTGGCGCTGCTCTCAGAATATAAAAAATAATCTACGAGCCGTGTTTCGGGCGGGGGCCAGGACGGAGAGGTGTGCCACTGGTTTGCCCCCATGACGAAATACCGCGTTCCTTTCATTTCGTTTTCCGGTTCTATTCCCTTCAGCCAGAAATCGAACCATTGGACGAGGAGGGCGGAAATATCGATTTTGCCCTCGGGTCCGAAGTTCTCGCCCCCCAGGGTGTCACCCCACGGCATGTGCGCCCACGGGCCGGTCAGCAGAAACTGGTTTTCCCGATGGCCGGAATTGCAGTTTGTCATGGCCCGGTAGCCGTCATAGTTGCCACGCAGGAAAAAATCGTACCAACCGGCAAGATGGAACATAGGTACATCTAACTCATCGGCTCGGGAAAGGAGATCGAATTCCTTCCAATAAGCGTCAAAACTGCTGTGTTCCAGCCATTCTCGTCCGTAGGAGGGAGCTTCGGGCCGGGTAATCGGGTCCGCTTGCACCAGTGGCATTTCGTAACAAAGCCGGCCAAAATTCATCCAGCAATCGTCGTAATCTTTAAAATCGGGCAATTTCCGGCGTTTGGCATCATCCCGTAGCATTTGGCTGATCCAGTAAAGGACGCTGGACGCTTGCAGAATACCGTCCCGGTAAAACCATCCGGTGTGCCAATCGAAGGCCGTCATCATGGGAGCGATGGCCCGTAATGCCGGAGGCCGGGCTGACGCCGCCAGCAATTGGGTATAACCCATGTAGGAAAATCCGTACATGCCTACCTGGTCGTTGGATTTTTCCAGTTTCGAGGCCCACATGACGGAGTCATAGCCGTCGTTCACTTCCTGCCGAAAAGGATCGAAGGTTCCTTCCGAATCGCCTCGACCGCGCACATCCTGGGTGACCACGATATAACCCTGGCGGGCGAAATAGGCGGGGTGGGCAAGCGTGGGGGTGGAAGCGACCTCCTTACCGTAGGGGATGCGCATCAGCAAAACCGGATAGGCGCCGTCGGCTCTTGGTTGGTAAATATCCGCCGCTAGCCGGATGCCGTCCCGCATTTCGGCCATCGCGCCCGCACAATAGTCGATGCCGGCAAATGCTTCCTCCAGTCCTCTACCGGTCACCATGTACAAAAACTGATTTATTCACGGGCATTGTGCAACTATCAGTTAATGGCCATGACAAACGGGTTGTGGGGATAAGTGGCCATTTTACCCGGATTGAGGATGCCGTGCGGGTCCATTTCACTCTTCAACGCCCGTTTTGCCTCAATGTCTGGATGCATGCCGCCTTCTTCCAGAATATAGGTGTGTGGGTTGGCCGTGCTTATGCCGATCTCCGTGAAGTAATCGGCAATCTCTTGCAGGCGTTCCTCCGAGGAGTATTTAATGAGGGGAAGGCTGATGAGGAGTGGATTGTCGTCCGCCTTGATCCATTCCAGGTGCATTTGAATTTCACCTGGGAACTTTTTCAAGAGCAGCCGTATCTGTTCCTGGAAATTTGGACCGAAACTCATCTGGTAATTGGTCATAGTGGGATCCTTTTTCATAGCCCACAGGGTGGTGTGGTTCCAGGTGAAATCGCTCAAATAGGGCGGCTTCATGGGCTCCGTATGGGGAATGGTGCGGGTATGATCGATGCCGTTTTTCAGGGCGTCGGCAATGACATCGGGGCACTGTTCCTGTTTGGCCGTCAGAAAAACGACGTGATTGCCTTCGGGAAGGTATTTTTTCAGCGACAAGAAATTCACCGGCACTGGCCACTCGAACATCGACACCAGTCGCTTGTGAATGGCCTCGTTGCGGGCAACCCCATCGGTCCAATCGAGCAGACGCTCCCAGTCGCGGGAGACAAAAATCATTTGGTCGTAGGCCACCTCGGGGGCGAGCCGCATTTCCGCTTCCACCAAAATGCCGTTGGTTCCGTAAGTATGCAAAGTGGTCAAAACCTCCTCTTCCTCGAATTTGCGAAACCGGGGTTCCTCCTCCGCAGACATGAAGGTGATGGATTTCATGTTGTCCCCGGAGCGGATCATGCCGTGAGTGATGGAACCAATGCCCCCGGAGCCACCGCAGAGAAATCCTCCCATCGTGCTCTTGACGAATGTGGTCGGCAGGCAGCGCATTTCCCAACCCAGTTTACGAGCCTCGGTCTCAATGGCGAAGAGCCGGGCGCCGGGTTCCACCCTGGCCACGCCTCCGTCCAGGGAAAGGATACGATTCATCTTTGTGATGTCCAGCACGACCCCTCGGTAGAGCGGGATGCACTGACCGTAATTGCCGGTGCCTCCACCACGCAGAGTGATGGGAAGACGGTTTTTGGCGCAGATGGACACCACCGCCTGCAATTCGGCCAGATCACCAATTTTTACGGCGATATCGGCCTGTTTGTTCTCCAGTTGTTTTTTGAGAATGGGGGAATACCAATAAAAATCTTTGGATAATTTCTCCACGCTATCAAAATCGGTGAGGACATTTTCCTCTCCCACCACTTCTTTAAAACTGGAAATATGCCGATCATTGATTTTCGGCAGGATAACTTTTGATTGGGTCATAACACTTGATAATGGCAAACGGAATGTTAAAGAAGCGGCCTGGAAAGTCAAAACCGGCCTAGGGATTCCTGGTCGCAAAGGGGTTGATGGGGTAGGATTTCATTTTTCCGGGATTGAGAATGCCCAATGGGTCGGTCAATTTTTTGAGCCGGCATTTCTCATCCATGTCCTCGTGGCCCCCTCCTTCTTCCAGGAAATAGGAATGCGGATTGGCGCTGGAAATTCCAATTTCCCGGCAAAAATCCATCATTTCCCGAAGCCGTGCTTCGTTCTGGTATTTTACCAGAGGGAGGTCAAAGCAAAGAATTTCGTAATCGACGGCCCGCATTTTGGCGTAACTTTTGGTGAATTCAAGGTGATGAAAAATTTCGCCGGGATACTTATTTGTCAGTGCATCCAATTGTTCGGCAAAATTTTCTGCCATGCCCAATTGCAAATAGGTGAATGATGAATCTTTTTTAATGGCCCACAGGGTGGTGTGATTCCAGGTGTAATCCGTCAAATAAGGTGGCCGCGGTGGATCACGAAAAAGCAGTTTGTGCGCGTGGTTTATGCCCACTTGAGCGGCGTCATTTATGACTTGTTCCGACTGCGCCTCGTCCAACAACAGGAACATGCAGTGAAAGCCGCTTGGAATGTATTTACGCAAGGGTAGGAAATAAGATGGCATGGGCCACTCGAATTGGGCGATCTCGCGTTTGTGCAGAGTGTCGTCACAAGCAATCTTGTGGGACCACTGAGTCAGTTGGCGCCAGTCCTTGGAAACAAAGATGTGCTGTTCGTAGGGCACCTTCTTGCCGAGGCGCATCTCCGCTTCCACCAATATACCGGTGCTCCCGTAGGTATGCAGTGCTTTGATGCATTCACGCTCCCCGAAACGGAGCAACCGAGGCTCTTCTTCAATGGTCAAAAGCGAGACCGATTTAACATTGTCCTCATTATCCAACCCGCCATAGGTGATGGAGCCGATTCCGGCCGATCCGCCGCAAAGAAATCCGCCGAGCGAACTTTTAACCCATGTCGATGGCATGCAGCGCAATTCCCAGCCGGTTTTGAGCGCTTCCGTTTCGATTGTACCCAGCCGCGTGCCGGGCTCCGCCCGGACAACACCGTCTTCAAGCGACAGCAAGCGATCCATGCCTGCGAGATCGAGAACGACCCCGCCGTGCAATGGAATCAGTTGACCATAATTTCCCGTGCCCGCTCCGCGCACTTGCAGCGGTATTTCGTTTTGACAGCAAACGGAGATTACTTTTTTCAGCGTTTTCAGGTCGCTGATTCTGATGCCCAGACTTGCCTTTTTGTCCTTGAGGTGTCCCGTTAGAATGGGAGAATACCAGTAGAAGTCTTTGGAAATTTTTTCGATATCTTCCTCTCGGGTGAGGAGATTGGTTCCTCCCGCGGCTTCACGGAATTCTGCCAATACGGATTCATTGATAGAAACACGCATATTCAGAAATTTTTTCGTTAATAAGTTTCAGGACAATGTGGGTTCGAAGGGATTAATCCGATAGGTCCTCATTTTTCCGGGGTTGAGTATGCCGAGCGGATCCGTTTCCGATTTGAGTTGCCGCTTGGTTTCAATATCGGGATGGGCGGCGCCTTTTTCCAGATAAAAAGTATGCGGATTGGCCTCGAAAATGCCGATTTCACGACAGTAATGGGATATTTCCTGCAGACGCTCATCTGATCGAAACCGGATCAGGGGCATGCAGCCACAAAAGATGCCACTGTCTGTGTTTTGAGTTTTGGGGATTCCCTTGATCCATTCCAGATGCATCATGATCTCTTCTGGAAATTGATCCCATAGGCTGCGGATTTTATTTCGAAAATTATCGCCCAAATTCAACTGATTGTAGGTCAGGCTGTTGTCCTTTTTAATGGCCCACAGAGTGGTGTGGTTCCAGGTGTAGTCCGTCAGGTAGGGAGGGCGCATCGGCTCCCGGTAAGGGATGGTATGAGTATGGCGGATGCCTCGAGCATCTGCGCTTTTCACGACCTCCTCGCTTTGTTCCCGGTCCACCAGCATGAAAACGCAGTGAAAGCCCTCTTGCAGGAATCGGCGCAAGGGCAGGAAAAAGGAGGGTATGGGCCATTGAAACTGCGTCACCAGCCTTTTGTGGATGGCCGGGTCACGGGCCATGGAGTCGGCCCAATCGAGAAGTCCGTCCCAGTCGGACCCGATGAAAATGTGCTGATCGTAAGGCACTTTGGGCGCCAGCCGGATCTCGGCTTCGACCAGAATACCTGTCGTCCCGTAGGTGTGTAGGGAGGGAATGCAATCGCGCTCCTCGAATTTCAGGATGCGCGATTGTTCCTCGATTGTCATCAAAGTGATGGATTTTACATTGTCGCCGTTGTTGATCCCGCCCCAGGTGACCGAACCGATTCCGGCGGAGCCGCCGCAGAGAAAACCGGCCACACTGCTTTTGACAAAGGTGGAAGGCATACAGCGCAGTTCCCAGCCGAGTTTACGTCCCTCGGTTTCGATGGTAACGAGTCGCACCCCCGGTTCCACCTTGGCCACTCCATCCTTTATCGATTCCAGGCGGTTCATACCCCCCAGATCGAGCACGGCGCCCCCGTATAACGGGATGCATTGACCGTAATTACCTGTGCCGCCGCCCCGCACAGTGAGGGGGATCTGCTCCCGGCAGCAGATGGGAACAATTTTTCGCAGGCTTTCCCGGCTGTCGATTTTCAAAACGACAGCGGCACGTTTGTGATCCAGTTCCTTTTTCAATTTGGGCGAATACCAAAAAAAATCCTTGGAAAGCTTTTCCACGGTCTCCGCTTCGGTCAACACATTGGATTCCCCCAGTATTGCTCTGAATTGCTCAAGCGTCTGACGGGGAACTTCTCTGTGACTGGAAGCCGTTTTTATATCTTTCATTACATCAAATGATGGCCACGAATCCAAGAATTAAGGGTAAACTCGCGCCATGCGCCGCCGGTCATTAGATTTCACAAAAGGAATTTCCGTTATTTCGGGGCAATATTCTGGGGTTGCCACTTTCGGGAAAACTCTTTTGTTGAGATCACAATTCATGACTATAACCAAACTGACAATCCTATACGTTTTCTTATTCACCGGATTGATTACCACCGCTTACAGCCAAAAAACCGAAAAAACCCTCACTCCCGTCGTATTGCAGCTCGATTGGGTGCCCAATGCCCAATTTGCTGGAATATACCAGGCGATTGAACAAGGTTTTTATGCCCAGGCTGGCATGGATGTGGAAATCCGCCCGTTGCCCAAGGGACAGTCTTCCGTCGATATCGTTCTCAGTGAAGATGCGCCCTATGTGTTCGGTGTGGTTGAAAGCACAGTTCTGCTGCAGGCCGGTGTAAGCGAATCAGGCATCAAGGCAATCGCCACCATGTTCCAGGACTCCCCCATGGGCTGGATGTCACTGGACTCCGCTGAGATAAAATCGCCGGCCGATTTCGCAGGCAAAAAGATCGGCATCCATTCTGACGGCTTGGGTGCTCTGGATCTGGTTCTGGAGAAAGCCGACCTGAGCCGCGATCAAGTTCAAACGGTGGAAGTCGGCTGGGATCCGATCATTTTGGTCGAAGAAAAAGTCGATCTTATGCAGGGTTATTACATCGATGAGTTTGTTCGCCTGCAATTATTGACGGGAGGGAAAAGCAATATGATGCTGGCCCGCGACCACGGTTACCAAGCCTATTCCCAGGTCATAATTACAACCGAAGCGATGATGGCGGAGCACCACGATTTAGTTAGTAATTTTTTACGGGCCAGCCGGGATGGGTGGAAATACGCCATCGATCATGTGGAAGAAACAGCCGACTTGGTGATCGAAAAATATTCTCCCCATCTGGATCTTGAATACCAGGTCGCTTCCCTGCGTCGAATTGCGGAATTGGTCAGCCCCAAAGGGCAGTTGCCGTTAGCAGCCATGAATGCCGAAAAGTGGAAAGCCGGTCAGGATTTATTGATGAAAGCCGGTGTTCTCGCCAATCCGGCGAACTTGGACAAACTTCTGGATTTCAGCGCCAATCCATGAACCGGTTCTGGTTGAGGGCTTTGCAAACCGCAATATGACTATATACGGAAACGCCAAGGTCCCTGTTTGCCTGTTGCCGGAGGCTTTTGCCGCTGCCTGTGAGGGAGAAAAACTACATTTCGACCCCGCCGCCCGGTGCGACATTGCGGTATCGGGAGATTTCATAACGGCGGTGGCTCCGCCCGATCAATTGGAGGGGGCGAGAATTGATCTGGAGGGCCGTATGGTCTTTCCTGCATTTGTTGACGTCCACACCCACATAGACAAAACCTGCGCATGGAACCGGGCGCCCAGTTTCAGCTGTAATTTCGAGGAGGCCGGTCAGCGTTTTCAATCGGACAAGGCAGTATGGAACGAAGAAGACCTTTATCGACGGGGCCATTTTTCCCTAAAAAGTGCCTGGGCGCATGGCACCGCAGCCATGCGTACCCATCTCGATGGCAGCGAACAAGTCTCGGATTTAGTCTTTTCTGTTTACAACCGATTGAAGGCCGAGTGGGCGGGGCGCATTACCTTGCAAGCGGTTGCCTTGACCGGCATCGATTTTTTCACGGCTCCGGAAGGGCGAGGCCGGGCGGAAAAACTAGTCGACATGGGGGCGGATTTCCTCGGAGTGATGCCGCAAATGAATCCACATCTAGATCGCGATCTCGACCGTTTGATGGCCCTGGCCAGCGACCTCGGGGTGGGTCTGGATCTTCATGTGGATGAAAACAACGATCCCTCGAGCGAATGCCTGCGCAGAATAGCTCAGGCGGTTTTAAGAAATGAATTCCCTCATCCCGTTTTTTGCGGACACTGCTCCAGCCTGGCATTGCAGGAGCCGGCCCGACAGTCCGAAACCCTCAATCTGGTCAAATCAGCGGGCATCAAGATCGTTTCCCTGCCCATGTGCAATCTCTTCCTGCAGGATCGAAAAGTGCAGGAGTCATCCATCCATGGACCCACTACCGGCACACCTCTTTGGCGGGGAATCACTCTCTTTCACGAAATGCTTGATCTAGGGATTCCCGTTGCCTGTGCCAGCGATAACGTGCGCGACAGCTATTTTGCCTACGGAGACTACGATATGTTCGAGGTCTACGTGCAATCCATTCGCATTGGCCAACTGGAGCCGTATTTGGAGCGGACTCCTCAGCTTGTGACAGCCACTCCAGCCGCATATATGGGATTGCGGGATTACGGAACCATAGAGCCACGAAAAAAGGCTGAATTGGTGGTCTTTCCGGCCCGCAGTTTCAATGAGCTGCTTTCCCGTCCCTATGCTCCCCGTCAATTGATTTCAGGGGAAAGTTTTCGCCAGCCCGAAATTCCCGACTTTTCAGAACTGGATTGAGTCAATCACCGACGATCTGTATCAGGGCCGAGCCGGTTCGTCGCCCTGTGGGGCGCAGGCATTTTTCATTCTCTTGCGGACCCACATAATAAAGGCGGCCATCATCAGCAAGGGGAGGAAGGTTAAAAGAGCAGTCGTCTGGTAAAATGCGGCTCGCGTTTCCTCCCTGGCCGAAAAACAGACGGAGCAGGCCAGCGCGGATTGCGGCGCCCAGATAGCCAGGAGAAGGGCAAAGGATGCTATTTTTCGGATTATCTTCACTGACCAGTTGCGAAATTAATTCAGGTAAACCAGAATATAAAGAATCGGCCATACCCCAACAACAAAATACCAGAAGATTTGAGAGCACCAGAAATCCACCGCGGAGAGTTGCTTCATTTTCATCTTCTTGAGCATCAGAGCCATGACAATTAATGCGGCTACCGCGTGGGATCCATGGGCGCCGATAATGAGGTAGAAAAAGCTTCCGTAGGTGCTCGAGGTCATGGTCACGCCGTAGCCGATCAGGCGGACCCACTCAAAACCCTGAATGAGGACAAATAAGGTTCCCAGGGTAATGGAAAACTGAAATAATCGGTAGGCGCCTTTGCCATTCTCCTCCCGGCGGAAGGAGCGCTCCGCTTTGAAAAGCAGCCAGCCACTGGCCAGAAGGATCAAGGAATTAACAGCCGTTGCCACTACCGGTAAGCGGGGTTGGTCCGGCGGAGGCCAGAACAACATGCCGGACTTCACAATCATATAGGCGCTGATGAGGGCGGCAAAAAACATGATTTCCATGGCCACAAAACATATCATGCCGAGCACACCATTTGGTAAAAATGGTTTCCTCGCGGATGGCTTGTCGGGGGACTCGTCTATGATTGCGGTTTCCATATTCCAACCTCAACTAATTTTTAAGATGACCGGTGCTGCGCTTCCGGTATTGGACGGGCGGGTTTTCCTAGTGATGCGAACCGCCACCGTCCGTTTCAGCATGAGCTTGCTCCGGCGATGGGTTAACCCAATTGGTGCCTTCGGCTTTCAAGACATCGGGGGAAGTACCGAAGAAAAACAAGCCCAGAAAGATCAAAGCGGTGAACAACATGTACCAGACATAGCGTTTCTCGATGTTCAGGTGCATGAAATAAGCGCCCACCATGGCGGCTTTGACTACGGCGATGCCAAAAGCCGTGATCAGCGTAACAGCCTGGATCCCGGCCATGGGTCCGACTATGCTGACGAAGAGTAGAAAAGTAAGGATGGCCCAAATCTTGATATAGTTCGGATGTGCGTGTTCTTGGCTCATGGCAATTTTGTGCTGATTGGATGTTGAACCACTACTTGGCAATGTAGAAAAGAGGGAAGAGAAAAAGCCAGACAATGTCCACAAAGTGCCAGTATATGCCGATATATTCGACCCTGGGGAGGTGTTCGCCTTTTTTCACCCCGATGGAGATGATGGCCATGATGACCATTCCGGCAATAACATGGAGCCCGTGCAGGCCAGTGGTGACGTAGTAAAAAGACCAGAAGTTGTTCGTGAACAGGGTGTATCCATGCGAAATTTCATTCGTCCATTCGATGGATTTAACGACCAGAAAGATGCATCCTCCCCCAATTGTGAACCAGATATAGCGAAAGGCCTTCTTGAGATCCCTGGCGGATGCCGCCTGATGGGCCAGGACAATGAACAGGCTGGAGGTAAGCAGGACAAAGGTGTTGAACGCCCCGGCCGTAGTGCTGGTGTGCGAAGCGTGTTCGGCCCAATCCGTGTGGTGCAGACGGAACATGATATAGCAGACGACCAGGCCCCCGAAAATGACGATTTCAGAGACCACCACCCACCATGTCGCGAGGCGGCCGGTGGGGATGTCTGTGGCGCTTCTGGCCGTGGCTAATGGTGCTGTAAATGCCATTTTTTCTATGTGCGGATTTCTTGTTTTACGGAATTAAGTTAAGTCGAATTCTATAAATTCGCGGTGCGGGGCAGGTCAATTGGGTTCGTTTTGTGGCCAGTAATCCTTTTCCCGTCCGGGCACGCTGTATTCGTAGGGTGGACGGTAAACCACCGGCAATTCCTTAAAATTACCGTGGGGGGGAGGGGACGGTGCCGTCCACTCCAGGGTATTGGCTTTCCAGGGATTCTTGCCAGCTTTTTTGCCTCTGAATATACTAACCATGAAATTAATCATGAAGGGAATTTGAAAGACCAGCATGACAACCGCGGACCAGGTGGCGAAAATACGCAAGTTATGCAAGTCCGGTGTGGCCAGGTCGGGAAAGTTTTTAAAGTTGTAGATACGTCGGTGCTGGCCCGCCATACCTAGGACGAAAAGTGGCAGAAAAATGCAATTGAAAGGTATAATGGTGCCCCAGAAATGGATTTTGCCCCAGGTTTCGTTCATCATACGGCCGAACATCTTCGGGAACCAATAATAAATACTCGTGAAAAACCCGATGATGGCGATGGGGAAGAAAGTGTAATGAAAATGGGCCAGAACGAAATAGGTATCGTGGAAATATATATCCATACCGCTTGATCCCAGATAAATACCTGTCACACCGCCGATGAGGAATTCGGCCAGGAAGGCCAGGGCGAAAAGCATTGGCGTGCGCAACTCGATGGAACCGCCGAAAAGGGTGGCTATGTAGCAAAACAGCATTTCCGCTATGGGTATGGAAATAATCACTGTGGTGACGGTGAAAACATGTGCCATGCGGGGATCGATGCCAGCAATGAATTGATGGTGTGCCCATACAAAAAAGCTCAGGATACCGGTGGCAAAGGTGGTGTAGAGAATGGTTTTATAGGCAAAGAGCTTCTTGCGGGAAAAGACGCAAATGACCTCCGCCACCGCCCCCATGGCCGGCAGCAATACCACATAGACCTCGGGATGCCCGAAAAACCAGAAAAGATGTTGCCAGAGTACCGGGTCGCCCCCGTTTTCCGGGTTGTAGAAGGTGGTGCCCAGTGTCTGGTCGAAAAGAAGCATGACCGCCCCCGCAATCAATGGGCCGACCGATGCCATGAACAGCAGGCTGGCGATGACGATCATCCATACCATGATGGGGATGTCATACATCTTCATGCCCTTGGCACGGGCGTTCATGGTGGTGGTGATGAAATTGATCCCGCCCAGTAAAAAGGCCACAAATTCCAGCGCTACGGCGAGCAGCCAAAGCGGCGCCCCGAAAGGCGTCAAATTGTATTGCGATTGGGCTGAAAGAGGCGGGTAGGCCGTCCAGGCTCCCCCGAAACCACCGCCGGGGACGAAAAATGAACTAATTAATACGATCACGCTGATCAGAAAAATCTGATAGGAGAGGCGGTTGATTCGTGGGAAAACCATGTCGTCACACCCGATCATGAGCGGGATGAGGAAGTTGCCCAGGGCGGCGATCAGGATCGGCATGGCCACCCAGAAAATCATGATGGCGCCGTGATTGGTGATGAGCGAGTTATAAGCCAGTGGTGTGACGGTGCCGAAGCCGGGCACATGCTCTCCGGGGTAGGCCAGCTGCATGCGAAATACATAGGCCATATAGCCGCCGATCAAGGCCATCACGATGCCCGTGAACATATACTGCATGCCGATCATCTTGTGATCGGTGGAAAAGACGTATTTACTCCAGAAGTCCGGTTCCTTGTGATGGTGGACTTCGTGGGAAGATTCTGTAGCCGCGGTAGACTCAGCCATTGTCATTATCCTCCCGGTTCTCGATTTGATTCTCTGCCGACATGGCCATACGCTGGGTTTGGTCCATTTTTGACTGTTCATCCAGCCAGGCCTGGTGGGCCTCCGGTGTTTCTATGGAGATTCGTGCGGCCATTATCCCATGCCCGATGCCGCAGATCTCAGCGCACTGCACATCGTATTCACCGGTCTTGGTCGGATTGAACCATCCGGTGATTACGCGACCTGGAATGGCGTCCTGTTTGAGCCGAAATACCGGCACCGAAAAACTGTGGATGACATCTTTCGATTCCAGTTGAAAGTGGTAATTGGTATCAACTTTCACATGCAGCTTGTCCACCGTTTCGATGTCGTCGGCGGTGTCGAGAACTCCGTCCGGCCCCGGATGGGTAAAGATCCATGACCACTGCCTGCCTGTTACTCGTATGATTTCGTCGGCGGGGGGCAGCTTTTGTTTGACCTCGTACCAGACCATGACGGCGCCCGCGATGATGACAATATCGCAGAGGATGATGAGGTAGTGCGGATAGGCTATCCAGTTGTGCTCTTTTTTCTTTTCCCCGGTCACGTATTGGGCTTTTACGCCCTCCTTCCGACGGTACCGGATGATAAAATAAAACAGGACTGCCTCGGCCAATATAAACCAGACACCTACGATAATTGTAATAAGGGTAAACAGGTTATCTATTTTCCCCCCGTAAGTGGATACGTTGTCCAATAAAGATTCGATCATCCTCTTATCGCCCTATTCCTCTGTTGTTTTTGCATTCTCGATTGGATTCCCCGTCAGCCCCTATTTTAATTAATAAACGAATAACAACACGCTCAACCCGTAGAGAATGAATCCGATCAAAGTGATTCTGAAAGTGATTCTGGCGACCCTGTCGCTGATGTCTTCGCTCATAATAATTTCCTAAATAGCCGAGTTGCTTTTTAAATCAATCAATTGAATTTTAATTTTCCCAGAGTGAATTAATGTAGGCGATCACGTCATCCATGGCCTGATCGTCGGGTAATGTCATGGACATGGGCCGCATTTGCATACCGGTCATATCCTCTGGATTGGTTCCATGTATGCCGGATCGAAACTTTTTCAACTGGCTTAAAATATACCAATCGTTCAAACGAACCAAGGGTGGCGAGCCGAGGGCCTGATTTCCCTGGCCTTTGTCTCCATGACAGGCCACGCAGATCATGTAATGGGTTTTCCCCCGATCGGCATTACCTTCTATTGTAGTTTTGCCTTTGTTGGGTGTAAGAGACTCGATGTATTCGGCAACCGCTGTGACATCATCCTCCGAAGCGATGGTCAGAGACATGGGCCGCATTTGCATGCCTTCGATGTCCTTGGGGTGGGTGCCGCGTATGCCGGTGCGAAACTTCTTCAGTTGGGCCTCCACATACCAGGCGCTCAACCCGGCGATATGGGGTGCCTTGACGGCTTTGTTTCCCTCCCCCTGGGCGCCATGGCAGGCAGCGCAGGTCTGAAAAACGATCTTACCCCGGGCAACGTCATGAGCCAATGCCGGTCCCGAAGAAATCCAGAAAATCACTACGGCAGCCAGCCAGGGCAGGATCCCGTTAAATTTTAATGGGCCGCCGGCATCCGATCTCATACTGTTTTTCAACAAAGCTGGAATTTAGTGATTGTTTAGATTGTTAAAAATTTCCGCCCAAAAAAGGATGCGGAAATTCCGCACCAACAGTCTGGGGAAGGATTGCCTTGTCAATAATAAACACGGTGTTCTTTGGAAAAAAATCACTTTTTTCTAGAATAATTAATCTCCAAACGGGTGTAATGCCGGGCATTCCTCAACTGTTTATTTCGGGAATGGGTTAAATATCCTTAAGCGAAATGATTATCCTTTCGAGAAATGGCGAATTTTTTACTCTCTATCTGAGGTCGAAAATGTAACGGGCCAGGAAGACCGCGGCTAGGACATAGGTCAAAATCGAGATGTTTTTTCCGCGCCCTGTGCCGGCCATTACAGCCACGTAGACGATGAAGCCGACCGCGATGCCTTCGCTGATGCTGAAAGCCAGCGGCATGACCAGCAAGGTCACCACCGTCGGCGCGAATTCCCGCAAGTCCCCGAAATCCACGTGCCGGATGGCCTCCATCATGAAAATGCCGACCATGACCAGGGCGGGAGCGGTGGCCACGGGCGGAATGATGGCCAGCAAAGGAGTAAACAATAGTGCCAAAAGGAAACAGATGCCCACCACGACGGCGGTCAGACCCGTTCGCCCGCCAGACTCCACCCCCGCCGCCGATTCGATGTAGGAGGTCACGGTGGATGTGCCAAGGCAGCTTCCCACCACGGTGGCGGCCGCGTCGGCCGTCAAGGCCTGCCCCATTTTAGGCAGATGCCCGCTTTCATCGACCAGGCCGGCCCGGCGGGAGACCCCGATCAGTGTGCCGATAGTGTCGAACATGTTGACGAAAAGCATGGCCAGGATGATGGTCCAGGATTCACCGATATGGGTGATCGGATACATCAGATCGAACTTGAAAAAAGTATTCTCCATGCTTTCCGGCAGGCCGATAATCTTTTCCGGTAGCCGTGTCACAAATCCCTCCCCGGAGGGCACCGCGAACCCGATCACGGTAACGGCCACCACCGACAATAAAATGGCGCCCGGCACTTTCCTGATGACCAGGATGACGGTCAGGGCGATCCCGAACAAAACCAGCAGACAAGGACCTGAGGAAAGGTTGCCCATAGTCACGAAGGTGGCCGGGTGGCCGACGATGATACCGCCATTACGCAGCCCCAGAAATGCGATAAAAAGACCGATGCCGCACTGCACCCCGATTTTCAGGTTATGGGGAATGGCATGGGCGATTTTCGTGCGGACGCCGGTGAGGGAAAGAAGCAGGAAAAGGACGCCGTTCCAGAAAGTCATGCCCAGGGCCGCCTCCCAGGGAACTCCCAGGCCCAGGCAGACCGTATAGGAGAAAAAGGCATTCAAACCCATACCAGGAGCCAGGGCCACTGGGTAATTGGTCAGTAATGCCATGATGAAGGTACCCGCCGCGGCGGAAATAGCCGTTACCGTAATGAGACCCGCAATGGGCATTCCGCCCGCTTGTAGAATCCCGGGGTTGACCACCAGCACATAGGACATGGCGGCAAAGGTGGTCAGCCCGGCCAAAACTTCGGTCCGAACATCGGTCTGGTGTTCGCGCAGGTGAAATAATTTATCCAGCATGATGGTTGGAAGGGGTTTGAGGGAAATACCGGGCGCCCGGCGCGGGGTGGCGATTTCCTATCCAGCACCATCGGCAAAGCATTGTCAAGGAGCCGCATAGAAAACGGGATCAATTATAAAGGAGCGTAAAAGCTTCTTGGCATGGACGCTCTTTCCTGTTTATGTTTTTGATTCATGTTGGCCATACGTCTTTGTAAAATTTCCCTGGTGGCGGCCTCTGCCCTGTTTCTGGCCCTTGTTGTCCTCAACAATCTGACCGATTACAGCTCAAATTTCCTCTTCGTCGAGGGCGTTCTTTCCATGTCCACGGCTTTCGATGATAATCAGTTGATGTGGCGGGCCATCGATTCTTCTCTCATCCATACCCTTTTTTACGGGTCTATTATATTGTGGGAGTCTCTTGCTCTGGTCCTGTGTATCTGGGGCACGGTCACATTGGGCCGATCCGTTAAGGAAAAAAGCGGCGCCATTTTCAATAAAGCGAAAAAAATTGCCACTATTGGACTCACCGTTAGTTTGCTGCAATGGTATGTGGCCTTCATTACAGTAGGTGGGGAGTGGTTTTTGATGTGGCAATCGGATGAGTGGAACGGCCAGGATGCCGCCTTCCGCATGTTTTCAATTATGGGCATCTCCCTCATATTCCTTAGTTTGAAAGACGATGATCTGGAGGATGCCTGCAATTGACATGATTGAATCCGTTAATTTTTGCCCAAGGATGCCGCTATGATGACCTATATTGCAGATGTTGATAAATCCACCTTTTGGGCTCATCGCTCATGGACCCGCTTTGCCGAGATCGAGGACAAACACAATTTCCTCGTCGTGGTTCCCGTTTTCGGTATAGCCGATTGGGGCCTGGGGCATCCCATGGACCTGGAGGAAACCATCGGTATGGCTATTTTCAAGCAGGCCGTAAAAACGGTTAAAGGATTTCTCCCATTTATTGTCGTGCCGCCCCTTCGATTTGTCCTCGGGCCCTACGAAAATTGCGCCTTCAGCCTCAACCCCGA
>JAJFLT010000035.1 GCA_021772555.1 Opitutales bacterium
CTTCGTTCATGCCGCCCAGTCTCAAGAAGGGTGCCGAAAGTGCCAGCCAACTTCAAATGCGTCACATCCATGTGACTACTCAACAAACACATCATCAACGAAATACGACTTTAGACTGGCCGCTTAACTGGACAGTAGTGAGAAGTTATATTACCTGATGCAAAAGCAAAAGATATTAATCGCTGATGACGATGTGGCATTGAATGAGATGTTGTGTCGGATGTTGGAACGGTCGAGTTATGAGACCCTGAGTGCCTTGAATGGCAAGGAAGCAGTGGAAATTTGCCATAAAGAACCAGTTGATTTAATAGTGACTGACATATTTATGCCGGAACAAGAGGGAATCGCTACCATATTAGAAGTTCGGCGTGAATTTCCCGACATAAAAATAATAGCCATGTCCGGGGGCGGCAATTCGGGTATGAAGGATTACCTTAACATGGCCAAATTACTGGGGTCGGAAGGCATTATCACAAAACCCTTTTCAAATTCCGAACTTATTCAGCTTATTGCAAAATTGCTCTCCGATTGAAGGTAACGTAAATACTACTCATGGTTTTGGCTACACGCCGCATAGTGGCATTATGCCTATTGCTTGAAAACGGGCGATTTTCCTAACGATAAATAATTTGTTGTTCGGTCCGTAGGCTAAGGCCGCCTCTCGGGAAGTAGCGGGAGGGATGATTCCTATTCTGGAAATGGTTTATAGAGATAAAATCGAGGTTATCTATCCGTATAATTACGTAACGATTTTGAGTATTTACCACGAGTAACTTTCAGGAATTATTACTAATACCTTGGTAAGTGCCTTAGTCGATAACACATCGATCCAATTAGTGGATTTACATTTAATTTACGTGGTTGAACAGGCTGACCAAAGAAAGCTGCCTAAACTTTTTGTTATTAATTCATAAGATATTAATCATTAAACGATTATGATTTGCCAAGATCAGAAAATTCGCTTGCTGAAACCGGTTTCCCTTTTGCGACAAATTGGGGATGATGATTTTATGAGCCGTTTTGTGGACCGGTTTTATCTATGTGTAATGGATGACGATTTGCTATGGCCTTATTTTGTGCAAACCAAGACCGTTCGCCTGAAAAAAGAATTGATGGATCTATTTTGTCAAATGCTATTGGAGGAGTCACTGGCGCCAATTTCCTTTTCCGAGGTTTCCATCGATTCTTCGATAGAATTATCCAGAGCCCATATTGACAGGATTGTATTCCATCTGGCTGCCGTTCTGGAATGGCAAAACATTCCGCAATACCTGATTGCCCAGGCTGTGCTGGCGATGGCTCCGAGAGCGGGCGAAATTCTTTCTGTGGCCGTTTCTCACAAAGCTGAAATTTGACCCGAAATCTTCGGGGGAGTGATTTTTTAACAACAAACCAAAATTCTATTCTCGATTAATTAAGAAAGCCTAAATGGCCACATTTCATTTATTGGCTCCGGTATTACTTTTACGGTTGGTCAGATTAACGCGCAGTTACCTGCTTCTTCATTCTAATGAAGCTTGGAAGGTAATTTCTATAAAACCAATAATATTCTAGTTAACATTTAAACTCCCCAACCGAAAACGGGAGTCTACTACCATCCTTTTTCCATAATTTATGTGTTCAAAAGGGATTTCTGAAAACCAAACAAAAGGAAGTTTAATCATGCATTTAAAATTTTCATGGGCAAGCAACTGCCCGATCCCGAATTTGAAACGGACCCTCGTTTTGATTTGTGGGCTGGTTTCATTCATTATGGGTCCAAGCTTAAGGGCGGATGATTTAGATGAGATAAGAGCAGAACTGAAAAAAAGCAGGGAAGTTATCGAATCACTGCTGGGCCGAATAGAAACCTTGGAAGCGAATTCAGCGGCAAGCAGCGATGCGTCCATGATTAGCCAGGCAACTGAACGAATTGACTATTTGGAGGAAAACGTTTTTGAAATTCAGGACCGTATTGGGAATAAGCCTCCCGTCCAGGTATTCGATGGGCAGTCTTTGCTGCTGGGAGGATTTCTTACCACGCAGTTTACAACCATAGTGGGCGAAGATAATACTACCTCCAGTTTCAATGCAACACAGTTCGAGCTACTTATCCGTTCGGATATCACCAAGGAGATATCTTTTTTTGCCGCTCAGGGTTTTCTTTGGGAAGCTGATGAGGATTTTCTCTCCGATCCAAATAAGCCCCATTTCAAACCTCATGTATTGAGGACACCATTGATCCTGGGTTCGGTAAATTACCGACATAACGATCATTTGCAGATTGAAGCAGGACGTTTTATTACACCGCATGGAATTATCAACATCGAACACTTTCCGCCCACGCTCCTCGACCTGCGCCAGCCACAATTTTTACGGCCTTTTTCGGGGCAGACAATCTTCCCGAATTTTCTTACCGGGGCAAGGGTTCATGGAAGCCGTTTTTCCGAAAACGGGGATGGGCGACTTTCCTACAGCTTATATACAGGAGCGCACGTTACAGGACCGGTGAAAGAGGCCAATGCTCTACACTCCGGCCTTCGTTTGGAATACGATTTTTCCTCTCATGGTATAACCATCGGAACCAATTACGCCCACGGAAGCCGAAGTAACGCCGGTGATTACGATCTGGTGGGAGTCGATCTACTCTACAATAAGGGGCCGGTTTTATGGAAGACTGAAGTTTTCTCAAGCTTTGAAAAAGCCGGGGCCGATGATCGGTTCGCCTTCTATACGCAACCCTCCTATCGAATTAATGACAAATGGATTGGCTTTTACCGTTTCGATTACCTCGACAACGGCGTCCTACCAGGGTCCATAACGAAGGAGCATGTATTTGGTGTTAATTTTCTTCCAATCTCGATAGTTCGCCTTAGAGGAGAAGCCATTTTTCGGGATACCAAAGAAGCTGACACTTTGCTTTTTCAATTGAGTTCAACCGTTAGCTTTTAGAATTGTACCGGCTATGAATATGAAATATTTAACCAAATTTTTTCTTGCTCTCTCCGGCTTTGGTTGTGCGTTTGGACATTCCCCTGCCTACGCCCAAAACAATGACCAATTTGTTATTGTTGTCCACCAGTCCAGTAATCTCGCCCAGTCTGATTCATCCATGATGGCCTCCATCAAGCAGATGTACTTGAAAGAAAAAACAAAGTGGTCGAACGGGATGGATGCAGTGCCTTTTGACAGGCCGAATGGCAGTCCCGTAAAGGTGGCCTTTTTGCAGACAGTGCTAGGAATGTCGGAGACGCAACTGGCTGAGCACTGGATCTCGGTGAAGCAGAAAAATGGCACGTCTCCTCCACGGGTTATACCCTCGAGCTCACTGCTTCTGAAATTCCTGGAAAGGTATCCAGGTAGTTTTGCCATGATGAGCCGGGAAGAGGCCGAGAAGGCCGCCGATGCCGTCAAGATAATCTTTAGCTTTAGCTAACTGCTAATACGGTGATTTTCAAAAAATCGATGGATACTTTAATCCGAACCAGACCGCAAGTAATTGAATGAAGAAATTACTCCAGGCATTTGGCATAGCGATCCTGTTCATGTTTATTCAGGCTGGCACTATACAGTATTTTAACTGGCAGTTAGGCAAGGTCGTTAATGAGATTGTAGATACGGCAACCGTTTATCGATTCGTATCCGACAGTGTCGAACAGATAGCGGAGATTAGAAAAGAGATTTCACCTTTGCTGGATGGCGAGATCAAGGAATTGGGTACAACTTTGGTTTATTGGCGCGATCTTGGGACCAGATCGGATACGATCTCGGAATACCTGAAGGCCCATGATATTGATAAAGAGTTGGAGGAAAAGATCAATTCCTCTTTGGCGGAAGCTGGTGGTGAGCTACAAATTCTTCATCCTGAAGTCAGTAAGGCGGAGGCTGCCGATCTCGACATAGTTATTGAGCATGCTTTCTTTCTCGATGAAAGTTTGCGGCAATTGGTCGAAGGGATGAGTATCCTCAATGTCCATTTGCGCGATAGTCTTTCCGAAGTTATCGAAGTGGAAAGACGAATCCATAATCGGCCCTTGTTATTCGGGGGAGGCGTCAGCCTCATAGCAGTGGTTCTCCTTGGGTTTTTTGCCTTTAATTTCTCTTCAAGGTTTGCCGGTCCTTTGCACAGGATCATTTATCTTGTTGACAGGAGCGCCAACGAGGTGGGGCAGGCCAGTGGGCAGTTGGTGAGTTCGAGCAAGGGTCTGGCTGAGGACGCTGGCGGGCAAACCGTATCCCTGGACAAAACCAGCGCTTCGCTCAAAGAGATAACCGACATGACGAAGCAGACTTTTCAAAACGCAAAGTCGGTCAAGGAATCGGCAGAATGCACCCGCCAGGCGGCGGATTCCGGGGTTGTCAACATTCAGGAAATGGCTGAGACGATAAACCGGATCAAAAATGCCGGCGAGGAAATGGGTGAAGCGACCCGGGAAGTAAGAGATTCTTGTAATGATGTTTCTAAAATCGTCAAAACGATCGACAAAATTGCCTCTCAGACAAACCTTCTAGCTCTCAATGCAGCAGTAGAAGCGGCACGAGCAGGTGAGGCGGGGCAAGGTTTTGCCGTCGTTGCTGATGAAGTTCGAAGTCTGGCCAAAAGCACTACCAAAGCGGCTCGAGAAACTTCCGAGAAAATCCAAGACTCTCTTACCAAGAGCGAACACAGTTTTCAGGCCAGTAAAAATGTGGCGGAATGTGTCGTTGAGACGAGGGCGAAAGCCAGTAACATGGAAAGCGCTTTCAACGGAATTGTAGAGAAAGCTCATGAAGTCGAAAACATGATCAGCCAGATTACAGATGCCGCTGAAGAACAGAGTCTGGGGATTGACCAGGTCAACCATTCCGTCCTTCAGATGGATAAGGTCACAAGGTCAAACGAAGCCACAGCCAAAGAAAGCGCCACTGCCTCTTCCGAGCTTTCAGTTCAGGCCGATTGCCTGCGGGAGGCGGTTGCCGATTTGCGGAGCCTGGTTGGGAATCAAACAGGAGATGAAGTGAAAAGTGAAAAACAAAAATCAACTGCCCAGCCTCTTTTTAAATTTTCAGTTCCTTTTAGGCAAAAACCGAAGCTGAATTCAAGTAGTCCGGTAAATTTTTTCCGTCGTAATAGCCAGGCAAAAAAAACCGCCATCGTCGATTAAGGACAATGGTCTGATTGCAATGGGACATTGCATAAGAAACCAATCTAAATAAACCATAACAAGTAGAGAATTAATGAGAGAAAAGCAATCCACGAAACCAATGAATAAGCCTAGCAACAGTATATTGAAATTTTCAAACCTCAAAGTATCAACCAGGATTGGTGTCGGGTTCGCCCTTTGCACCCTAATCCTTTGCACGGTAATTGGAGTTACCATTTATAAGGTTCGTAAAACGAGTGAGATAACCACCCGCATGATCGATCTACGTGCACCGACTGCTCAGGCGAGCTTAGGAATGTTGAACGGTATGAACCATTCGCTGGCGGCTCTGCGAGGCTGGATCATCCTGGGCAAAGACAAGTTCAAGCAAGAGCGGGCCAAGGCTTGGTCGGAGGAGATCGAGGCCTCACTGACTAATATGAGGAAGCTTGCGGTCAATTGGACAGACCCGAAGAATATCGAACGGCTGAAAGAGATTGGTGAGAAGCTTGATGCCTTCAAGACTTATCAGAAGGAGATCGAGGAAATCGCGCAGACGATCGAGAACACCCCGGCTTCGAAAATTCTGTTTAAGGAGGCCGCGCCGAGGGCCCATATCCTGTCGACGAACATTACCAAGATGATTGATTTGGAGGCAGAGCAGGAGGCTACGCCAGAGCGTAAAGCTCTTCTGGGGATGATGGCGGATGTTCGGGGAACACTCGGTTTAGGGCTTGGATCTATTCGAGCCTACCTGCTTTCAGGTAACGATAGTTTTAAAGGGCAATTTGAAAAGCTTTGGGCTAAAAACACGAGGCGTTTCGGAGACCTCACCGCACAGATTGATCTGCTGACACCCGAACAGCGCAAGGCCTATGAATTCTTCGCCGAGGCCCGCGAGCAATTTGACCCGCTACCGACCAAGATGTTCGAAATTCGTGGAAGCGGTGAGTGGAACCTGGCTAATAAATGGCTTGGGACCAAAGCAGCCCCCACGGCCTTCGCAATCAAGGAAAATCTGGATGCGATGATCGCCGGCCAAAAGACGCTGATGCACGATGACATGATTGCATCCAAGGCCGCTATTACGCAATTGAATGTCACCCTGTTTTCACTCCTTGGCGCGGGCACTTTTCTCTCCATCATATTCGGTCTTTTAATTTCTCGCGGTATCGTCAAACCTCTCAATGCCTTAATATTACGTGTCAGAGATATTGCGGAAGGAGAGGGAGACCTGACCAGGCGTATTGAGGTTAATAGCAGCGATGAATTGGGTAAGCTCGGGTCCTATTTCAATCTCTTTCTTAAGAAGCTTCAAAAAACGATTCACTCCATCGGCAAGACGACACAACTGCTGGCCAGTTCCGCCGAAGAATTGAGTTCGGTAAGCCAGCAAATGAGCGGCAATGCCGAGGAAACAACCACCCAGGCTGGTGTGGTGTCCTCCGCCTCGGAGCAGATCAACACTAATATACACACCGTTGCTACGGGAGCCGAGGAAATGAGCGCCAGCATCAAGGAAATCGCCCACAATGCCAGCGAAGCGGCCCGTGTGGCCAATGAGGCAGTGGAATTGACCGAGCTATCCAACTCCACCATGGTCAAGCTGAATCAAAGCAGTGAGGAGATAGGGCAGGTGGTTCAAGTAATTACTTCTATTGCCGAGCAAACCAACATGCTGGCCTTAAATGCGACCATCGAGGCGGCACGCGCAGGCGAAGCGGGCAAAGGTTTCGCAGTGGTGGCCAACGAGGTGAAAGAACTGGCCAAAGAGACGGCCAAGGCCACCGAGGACATCAGCCGGCAGATTCAATCGATTCAAGGCAACACAGGCGAATCGGTAAAAGCGATTGGCCAGACCGGGGAGATCATTACCAACCTCAACGATATTTCAACCACCATTGCCACGGCGGTGGAGGAGCAGTCGGCCACGACCAACGAAATTACACGCAACGTAGCTGAGGCGGCCAAGGGCAGCACGGAAATTACATCGAACATCACAGGTGTGGCTCAGGCGGCGCAAGATACTTCGGGGGGGGCGATCGACTCACAGAAGGCAGCACATGAACTGTCCCTAATGGCGACCGAGTTGCAGCGGCTTGTGGGACAGTTCAAGACCGGCGGCGGTGATGAAGGCGGCGGTGCCTCCACCACATCAAATGTTTCGGAATCAGAGCATAACCCGGTTGTGGGTCGGGTTACGACCCCGGAGAAATCGGACGAGGTGAGCGGTAGAAATTTAAAAACAGAAACCGATAATGACGAGGAGAATTGGCTCGAAATGGCGAGTAACTCCCTGGATAGAAACGGCCATAACTAACCACAACCATTCATTCTTGGTATTTAAATAAACATTAATCAGAATTTCTTAAAACTCAGATTAGGAGGCATTATTTAAAAATAGATAATAACCTGATATATCGAGATCCATTGACCAGATTAACGATATATCCTTCACAATTGCCAGCGCGATTGAGGAGCAAACGGCAACTACAACCGAAATCACCAATAACGTTACCAACGCAGCAAAGAACATTTCGGAGATTATCAATAATTTTTAATCCGAGAGCTCAAATCCAGGAAAAGCATACGATTTAAAGACCGATAGCGAATATGTGGAGGGAATGAGCGAGTCAGCGACGTCAGTAAATCCAATCGCTGAATCTTTTAAGTGAATCACATGAACAATTAATCCATTAAAAACAAAATTAAGAAATGATAACTCCCATTCCGAAGAACATGCGAAATACCGACTTTGAGGAAGACAAATTAAGATATGAAAATCGTCAAATTTTTAAAATCGAGAAATATTTTTAGTGTACTTATTTTTCCTAGCGTGGTCTTGCTGGCTGTAGCTTCTGGAGGGTTATTTTTATACCTCCAGTCAACGTTACGTCAGCAGACGGTTGATTTTGCTGTTAAAGAGGCAAAATCAACCATTAACCAATATAAGACGCTTCGAAGTTACTACACTAAGAATGTGGTTAAGAAGGCCAAAGAAAGTGGAATGCGGATTCACTTTGAACACCGTGACTCCAAAAATACGATACCACTCCCTGCGACCGTAATTCAGGATTTAAGCCAGCAATTGAATGATGGCGAAAATGGTCTCAAACTCAAGCTCTATAGTAAATTCCCTTTTCCTAATCGCAAAGATAGGGTCTTAGATGATTTTGCCAATGAAGCATTGGATTATTTTTCCGAAAGTTCTGGAGAAACATTTGTCAAAAAGGATTTAGCGTCCGGCAGAGAAAATGTACGAGTTGCAATTGCCGATCGGCTGACGGTTCAGGCGTGCGTAAATTGCCATAATTCGCATCCCGACACGCCGAAGAGTGATTGGAATTTGGGCGACGTTCGTGGTGTGTTGGAGGTTGTCTCTCCCATAAATAATCAAATGGGAGCCTATCGCAAGGTGAGGGCGACATTGGGTGGCATCACGTTAGCTATTCTTGCCGTGGCAGGTCTGTTGCTATGCTTCATGTTGTCCCAGAGAAAGCGAATCGGAATGATCCTGGAGGATATATCCGCTGCCTCAAGAGGAGATCTTACGCGAAGGAGCTCAGTTTCCGGCAACAGTAATTTAGGGCGAGTTGGCGATGCCTTTTCCGCTTTCATGGCTGACCTCCGATCGAGTTTGTCCGGAATTAACCGAAACGCCGAGGCATTGGCGCTCTCCTCAGTGAGTCTGAAAAGTGTGAGCCAACAAATGAGCCACAATGCAGAAGAGACTTCCACACAAGCAAATGTAGTGTCTGCCTCCAGTGAACAGGTAACCAACAACGTGCAGACTGTGGCTACGGGGGCAGAGGAAATGAGCGCCAGCATCAAGGAGATCGCTCGTAATGCGACAGATGCCTCGGCAGTGGCCGACAAGGCTGTCAATGTAGCTGAAAAAACTAATGCAACAGTTGGTAAACTGGGCGAAAGCAGTGCGCAGATCGGGGAAGTCATCAAAGTGATCACTTCCATTGCGCAACAAACCAACCTGTTGGCCTTAAACGCGACCATCGAAGCGGCTCGGGCCGGTGAAGCAGGCAAAGGTTTCGCTGTAGTAGCCAACGAGGTGAAGGAGTTGGCCAAGGAGACGTCTTCGTCAGCCAAGGACATCAGTCAAAAGATCGAGGCCATTCAGGAGGATACCGAAGGTTCCGTCACAGCCATCGGGGAGATACGGGAGATCATTGGGCAGATCAATGACATTCAGAACACCATCGCAACAGCGGTGGAAGAGCAGAGTGCCACTACCAACGAAATCGTGAGAAACGTGAGTGAGGCAGCTCATGGCAGCACGGAGATATCCCAGACCATCACTGGGGTTGCCCGGGCAGCCCAGGATACTTCCGGAGGGGCAATCGACACACAGAAGGCAGCACAGGATCAGGCCCGCATGGCGGCTGAGTTGCAGCAGCTTGTGGGGCAATTCAAGATTGGTAACGATGGCGAAGCACCAATATCACCAAACGCTTCGGAATCGAGACCTAATCCAGTTGTAGATGCGGTTAAGCCTTCGGAGAATTTGGATCAGGCAAACGGTGGAAATCGAAAAATAGAAATCGAGAATGACGAGGAGAATTGGCTTGAAATGGCGGGTAGCGGCTTGGATAAAAATGGTCATGGCTAACCACGCTCATTTTAGGGCCTGTCAACGTAATCCGTTAATAACAAATAATCAATTTATGAAACTACCAAAATTACGTTATACGGTGTTTTTATTACTCTCGATTGGATTAGTTTTAGCAAGTCAGAATTCCTCCGTTGCCGATCGTCCGAATTATCAACTTCTTAGCTTTAACGAAGATTGGTCCACAATATCAGCGCAGCCGAAGAAAGACCTGCTCGATCAGATTAAGTATATCCCTTTGTCGGGAAATGACACAGTTTGGGCTAGTTTTGGGGGACATTTGAGCGAACGCGTAGAAAGCTGGTCCAATTTCGCTTTTGGTGCGCCGACCAATAACGATGATAGCTTTCTTTTTCACGGAGATCTTTATCTTGGGAAAATATCCGTGTCTTCAGCGAGTTTATCAATACCACGGCATCAAACCGCAATCTAAGCTGATATTTTGAATGCTTTTGTTGACTTTAATATACCTTTTAAAAAATATTTTTCCCGTAAACCATACATAGAATTAACGGTGAACAAACCTCAATTAATGGTTATTGTTTGTCAGTCGTCTGTTTCCGTTTTTGCGCGATCGCGCAAAAATTTGATCGGCCAAGTGGCATTGACTATCCGCCACAGTATCCTGGAGGCATCGTGAATTCGCACTTATAGACCATAGACCAATAATGCCGCGCCGGGTTGATTCCGCCTTTCACCCGGAGCGGAATTATCGCATGGAAGCGCCGGATGTAACCTCCGCCGATTAATTGAAACGGAGGGTCCGGCGTTTCTTTGTGCATAAAATAAAGACCTCAAGTTCTACTCCGTTCCCCAGCGAACAGAAATTGTTGGGCCAGTCCGGCCAAGGAGCCGAAGTGGATGCGGCCAAAATGGGCGATTTGTTCGCGCGTCCAACCTTCCAGCCGGTATTGGCGCCGCATGGCCTTCTCTATCCATACATCGACGGGAAACGCATCCAGCCGACCAGCCCCGAAAAGGAGCACGCAGTCGGCAACTTTTTGGCCGACTCCGGGCAATCGTTGCAATTGCCGACGGGCTTGCGGGTAGGGGAGCGTGTCCAAATGTTTGAGAATACTAGGTTCATGAGCCAGCGCGTGGGCAGTTTGTTTTATGTATCGGGCGCGGTAACCGGCTTTGCAAAGACGCAATTCGGCTTCCGGGATTTCCAGAATTGCTTTCCAGGTGGGCAAAGAATAATGATCTCCACTGATGGTGGTTCCGAGCCGGCGGGCCGCCGTTTCACAGATTTGTTTAATCTGCACAATTTGCTTGTTGGAACTGCATAGGAAACAGAAAAGAGTTTCGCTCAAAGGTTGGCGCAGGATACGCAAGCCGCACCATGTTTCCAAAGCTGATCGGAAGACTTCATCACTTCGCCATGGCAACTCGTCGATGAGTTGTTCATAATCCTGATCGGCACCTAAATAGCGCCTGATTTCGGGCGTGGTATTTTTTTCCAGGGCGGAAGGGCATTTCCACTGTAAATCGCCATTATTGGTGAGTCTGACTTTGGCCAGGGACTGACCCCAAATCCCTGTCCATTCACCGGTCTTTGAATGCTTCCAACGAAAGGCTTGGCCGCCGTCGAGAGTTTCCGCCAGGGAGCACGGGGTAAACGGCGTGGATCGTTCCAGTGTTTTCCACCGTGTCCAGCCATCCATTTTCTCAGGGCGATTTCCAGAGAAAACTTTCTTTGTCGGCGATGAATTTGCCTTGGTCATCTTGAACAGTCAGGCGCCAGGCCAGGATTTTGATCTCGTTTTGAGGCCAGTCACTTCCAGTTATGCCGGCGAAAATTTCACGGGTTCTCGGAATACTGGAGGGAAGGGGAAGGAGAAACTCTTTTTCCTGAGTGGACTCACTGGTAATGATTTCGAGTTTGAGGCGTGCATTTTTTGGAAGAGCCCGAACGTTTTGATTTAGCGTGAGGATAAAATATTGACCGGCCCGGGCACCTTCTTGGGTGCGAACGATCAGCCGTCGCCCCCGGTTTTCTTTTCCGGTAAAAAATTCACTGAGCCGCTGAAACGAATCCGCTGCCAAAAATTGATGATTGACAGTCTTGATTTCCACTTCTGCGACGACTGCTGAAGTTAAAAACTGAACTGCCAGAATAATCACTGGTGTGCGCAAGCCAGAGAAATTTGGCCATTGAATCATAGCTTGAGATTTTGTCACATACCCGGCATTGTCAAAGTTAATCATTGTCTCCATGGGGTTTGCTCAAGTGAAAAATCTTAAAGGGCAACGGGCCTGTAAACTGTGAAAAATTCGCTCAAAAAGAAGTATGGCAGAGCACTTGTGACGGGGGCAAGCGCGGGCCTGGGGGAAGGGTTTGCCAGTATGCTGCTGGAAGAGGGGCTGGAAGTTTGGGGGACTTCCCGCAAGCTTGCGCATTTATCCGAGCGGGAAAATTTTCATCCCGTGGAGCTGGACCTCTGCAACGCCGATTCCCTGGATAATTTTCTCAATAATGTTCTGCGTAAGGGACCACCGTTCGATATTGTCATCAACAACGCCGGATATGGCGCATTTTATCCGTTTGAAAAATTTCCCAATGACGAAATAGGCTGCCAGATCGATGTCCTTCTTACGGGGCCGATCAAAGTTTGCAGGGAGGCCTATGCCAGTATGCGTCTACGCGGGCAAGGCGTTCTGGTCAATGTGTCATCTGTTGCGGCTGAGTTTCCGCTGCCTTACATGAGCCTTTACAACACAGCCAAGAGTGGCTTATCGGGATTTTCCCGAAGTTTGATTTTGGAATCCTGCGGCTCAGGAGTGACGGTGATCGACTTCCAGCCGGGCGATTTTCTGACTGCTTTCAATTCAGCCATGAAACGGGATCCAGACCTGGAGGAGGGAAATGCGGAACTATCCACGGCCTGGAATGCTATCGAAAAGATGCTCAACAATGGTCCGCCGGTTGAAATGGCGGTTTGGAAATTACGCAAAACTCTTCAAAGGCCGCGTAGCGGCACCGTTCGCACGGGCCGAATTTTCCAGGCCGTATTGGCCCCATTTGCTTCGCGCTTACTACCCCGAAATGCCATCTTCTGGAGCATTCGGCGTTATTTCGGTCTTCGGTAAAGAAATTCCCGGCCTGAATGCTGTTCAAAGAGCACGATAAAAGTGGGTAATTTCTCCCTTGGACCAATAGGCAGGATTGTCTTGATCAAGATGAAGAAATCCTTATATTAGGGATAAGAAAATAAAGGGAAAAAGAGGCTTATACTGGCTTAAGGCGATTAGGGAAAATTTAATTTAAGAGATAGATATAATTTATAACGTATTATAAGGCAATGATATAGGAATCAGGTAGACTATTTCCTGTGGATCCCAAAATGTCGTCATCAACATTTATCAAGAGAAAACTATTTAATCACCGCAAAACTTTCAAAAACAGCGCCCAGAAAAGACGAAGCAAATTTTCACATAGTTTTAACAATTAAATAGTTAGTAATTCGTCACCAAATTGATGTTAAAATCTTAACCGTTTGACCCAAATTATTCGTAAAAAAACCTGAAAAAATCGATTACCGGCAACACATTTTCGAAAATTAGACGACATTAAAGAAAGCAGGAAAAATTTGAAGCTGCACCTACAGGACCAAAACGCCAAAGGAACTCCACTGCGGAGCTTCGTCAAATATCTGTGCGCTTTCCTGTTCTTTATCCCTGCGACAAGCCTGTTGGGGCAATTTATCTACGTCGAGACCTTCCAGGACACCAATGCCGAACAATGGATTCTGGGTTCGGAAAGTGGCAGTTTCACGCCTGTGCTGACGGCTGATGCGGGCATCGATACCGATGGCGACGGCTGGCTGCGCCTCACTACCAACGGGGCCAACCAATCCAATTACGCTTACCTTAACAGCCCGATACCCTCCGCCGGCAATACCATCGACATCGAATTCGAATACACCGTGCATGGCGGCAGCGGGGCCGACGGGATTACCTTTTTTATGTTCGATGCCGACGTTGCCTTCGACACAGGAGCCTTCGGCGGTTCTCTCGGTTACGCCAATCGTGACGACTCGACGCCCCTGAGCGCAGGGGACGGCATGGCGGGGGGCTATTTCGGACTGGGTTTCGATACTTGGGGCAATTATTCCAACTCAAACGAGGGACGCAATGGCGGGCCCGGTTTCCTGCCCGATGAAGTCGCCGTGCGGGGTAATGGCAGCGGGCAGACGGGTTATTCTTTTATCGAGGGCACGGGCGACGGAACCAACCCCACACTCGGCACCGACTTGCAGTTTAGCGCTCGCCCCGTTACGGGCGGAGCGACTGAGGATAATTTCTTTGGAGTGCGGATTAATATCTCTGAAACCAGCATCCTTACCGTTTCGATGGAGTTCGTTCCCGGCGACGGGTATAATGAACTGTTTGCCGCGCAGCTAACCGGCACCCGCCCGGATGAACTCATGCTGGGTTATACCGCCTCTACCGGAGGCGCCAACAATTTCCATGAGGTACGCGAATTCAGTATCGAAACGACCGTCCAGCCGGTGGGCGCGCAGTTTTGGGATAGCGACGTTAATAACAACTGGGACGACACCTCGGGCAGCGATTCGAACTGGGTCAGCGATGGGCAACCGGCGGATTGGGCGGACATCTTTTTCGGCGACGATTACGGCACAGGCGCGGAAACCGTGCAGATCGAAATAGATCGCAAGGTGCGTTCGATCAATTTCGACAACCCGTCGGATTACACCATCGATGGCGGTAATGGTGACAATTTTGAAATGGACGCTCCCGACGGCGGGACGGTCACGATCAATGTTTCGGATGCCAATTACACCGGTTCTGCCGATAATTCGATCACCCATGAGATTGACGTTCCGATCACTCTACTGGATGACCTCACCATCACCAATATCACCGACAGCGCGGATCTCATCCTGGATGGTAATTTTACAACCAATAACAACGATATCACGGTCAATACGACCGGCAAAGGAACCGTCACGTTGGACAGTAATATTAGTGGCACCGGTGGAATTACGAAACAGGGAACCGGCACTTTGATTATGTCCGATGACGATATCGATTTTTCCGGTGATTTTGATATCGATGCTGGCAAGGTCCAAATTATCGAGAATTCCACCGTCACTTTGGGCAGAGTAGACGGCAATGACAACTATGCCGGTAGCGGCGATATCAATTTGGCCTCCGGCGCTACTCTTGAGATCGACAATACCGCCGCCACCAATCGTGATATCATACTCGGCGGGGATCTCACCTCCACGAACGGCATTATCGATTTTAATGCGGGTGACGATATTAGATTTGAAGACGGCACCACGCAGATTGACGGCGGCACGGTCGATATGGTGGCGCGGGATGAGATCCGGGTGGGAGATGGTGGGGATACTCCAACCGTCAATGTGACATCGGGCACAGTCAACCTGACGGCAGGATCGGCCGCCGGTGATTTCTTTGCCATTCGCAGCGGTGCGACCTGGAACCAGACCGGCGGCACTACCACCATCGGCGGGCGTTTGACAGATATCGATGGAACATTGACCGTCAACAATGCCCAGATGAATATCAATACCACCGATGGTGCTGACTTTAATGGAACCGTCACGGTGAACAATAACGGGAAAATCGATGTCGCCAACGATCTCAACATTTCCGGCGGGACGCTTACTGGCGGTAGTGGTGGGACCGTAGAAGTGGGCGGCGACTTGACAGTCGATGGTGCGGCTACTTTAAGCAATGACCCGAATATCACGATGGACGGCACCGGCGCGAGAAGCATCGTCCAAAGCGGGACCGGGTCGAGCATCACGGGGATCGGCACGTTGGAAATCGCCAGCCCCGCCGGCAGCGATTTCACCACCATCGACTCGACAGTGGGAAATCTTGAGGCCAATGAAATCGTTATTACGAAGGGCACGCTGCTTCTGGGAGCCGACAACCAGATCGACAATAGCACACCAATGGAGCTTGCCGGCGGCTATTTTTCGACCGCCGGGTTCGACGACACGCTCGACACTTTAACCCTTTCCGCCGATTCTGCAATCGACGTTAACGGGGGCAACAGCACTCTGACCTTTGCCGACAGCACTTCAGAGTCCTGGACAGCCAGCACCATGCTCACGATAACCAATTGGGACGGCATCTTCAATGATGGGGGGGGCAACGATCAGATTCGCTTTGGCGCAGGCGGGCTTGATGCCAGCCAGGTTGGACAAATCTATTTTCTCAATCCAAAAGGTGAGGATGGAATCGTAATCCAAGGGTTTTTCTCGGCGAAGCTTTTACCCAGTGGTGAAATCGTTCCTGTCATGATACCTGAGCCAAGCACCTATTTCGGCGGATTTATGATCCTGGGTGTGGCGGGTTTGCACCTTTGGCAGCGACACCGTCGATTACAAAGAGCGAGCTGAATTCGGTTCCTGCGCCGAACTAAATAGGGTCTGGATAGAGATTGTTCCAGATCACTCGCCTCATTTTTTAATGGGTAATTGAGTCGTGCTTTTGCCCTGATTTCCTGTCATTTCAGGCATTGAGGTTTTGCTTGAGTAAATCCCAATTTTTTATATCATAGGATAAGTAATATAAATGTGAATTAATCCTTTCCGAGTAATATTTCCAATATAAGGGGCGATATTAAGTAAGGCAGGTTATATCTTGAAGCCTCACCAACAGAGCCAAAATGCCAAGGGAACTCCCCTTGGAAGATATTCCATTATCTTGTGGGGCGTCGTGTTCTTTATACCTGCGACAAGCCTGTTTGGGCAATTTATCTATGTCGAAACCTTCCAGGATACCGCCGCCGAACAATGGATATTCGGTACCGAAAGTGGCGGCTTCACCCCGTTTTTGACGGCTCCGAGCATCGATACAGACGGTGATGGCTGGCTGCGACTGACCACGGATGGAACCAATCAGTCCAACTATGCGTATCTGGACAGCCCGATTCCCTCGGCCAACAATACCATCGATATCGAATTTGATTATACAGTGCACGGCGGAAGCGGGGCCGACGGCATTTCTTTTTTCATGTACGATGCCGATACCACTTTCGATGCGGGAGCATTCGGGGGATCGCTTGGATACGCCAACCGCGACGATCCTGCGACCGTTGACGGATTGGCGGGCGGCTACTTCGGGCTCGGTTTCGATACATTCGGCAACTATTCGAACCCCACCGAAGGGCGCAACGGCGGGCCGGGGTCCCTGCCCGACGAGGTTGCTCTGCGCGGTCACGGCAGCGGCCAAACCGGTTATTCCTTTATCGAGGGCACGGGAGACGGCACCAACGCATCTCTCGGCAACGACTTGCAGTTCAGCGCGCGTCCCGTTACCGGCGGCGGTACAGAAGACAATTACTTCGGAGTAAAGATCAATATTTCCGATTCGGACGTTCTCACCGTTTCGATGGAGTTTGTTCCCGGCAATGGATTTACAGAACTCTTTGCCGCGGATTTGACCGGCACCCGCCCCGATGAGTTAAAGTTGGGATTTGCCGGATCGACCGGCGCCTCCACCAATTTCCATGAAATACGCAGTCTCAGTGTTACGACGACCGTCCAGCCGGTGGGGGCGCAGTTTTGGGACAGCGATGTCAATGACAATTGGGACGACACCTCAGGTGGTGGCAGCGTTTCCAACTGGGTAAGCGATGGGCAACCGGCGGATTGGGCCGACATCTTTTTCGGCACGGACTACGGAACGGGTGCGGAGACCGTCCAGATCGAAATAGATCGCAAGGTCCGGTCCATAAATTTCGACAATCCTTCGGATTATACTATACAGGGTGGCGCTGGCGATAATTTCGAGATGGACGCCCCCAATGGAGGAAGCATCAGCATTAATGTGTCGGAAGCCAACTACACTTCAGCGGGTGATAACACCGTCGAGCATACCATTGATGTGCCCATCGAGATACTGGACGACCTGACTATCCGGAATATCACCGACAGCGCCGATCTGGTTTTGGATGGAGATTTCACCACTAATGACAATGATATTTTGGCCGATGTAACCGGCGCCGGGCTGGTAACGATCAACGGAATCATCGGGGAAACCGGTGGCGGTGGCGTCACCGATCTGGAAAAAACCGGAGACGGCGTTCTTGTGCTTACGGGTA
>JAJFLT010000341.1 GCA_021772555.1 Opitutales bacterium
CGACCATTTTCATGTTGTAGCGAATGGCGTGAATCCAGTGTCCGGCGCCGATTGCGCAGCAGTCCCCGTCTCCAGTGGCGACAAAAATATTCAAATCCGGGCGGCGGCTGCGAATACCACAAGCAACCGGAAAAGCACGCCCGTGGAGGCCGTGAAACCCGTAGGTTTTCATGTAATGGGGAAAGCGGCTGGAACAGCCGATGCCGGATACGACAACCGTCTTTTCGGGCAGCAACTTCTCATCGCGACAGATTCTCTGGACAGCGGTCAGCACGGGCAGGTCGCCGCACCCCGAGCACCAGCGGGGAACCTGGCCTTCATAATCTTCGAGGGTAAAGAACCGCTCTTTGGGTTCCGTAGTCGACGGTTTCCTTCTGTTTTTGGCTATCATGGGTTTTCAATATTTTCCAGGATGCGTTTAATCTCAGCTTCGATAGTCGCGGGTGAAAAAGGAATTCCGTGCACCATTGAGAGGCAATCGACATCGATGAAGGTATGCGAACGCAGGCAGAAGGCAAGTTGGGCGTATCTTCGGTTGTTGGCTTTGGGATCACCCGGATTGGGATCGTCACTGTAATTTATTTCTACCGTTATCACCCGTTTAAATTTTGAGAGAATGTTTTTCAGGCCCGGCTCGAGTGGTGAGAGAATCCGAAGGTGCAGGCTGGAAACTTTACTTCCGTTCTGGCGAACCCTCTCGACGGCTTCCTCGATGGCCCCACGTGTCGATCCCCAACCGACCACGAGGACATCCCCATGCGGGTCTCCGTTTACGACCGGAGGGTTGAGTGAGCGCTGCAAAGTGGCCAATTTGCGGCTGCGCATGTCATGGGTACGTTGGTTTATTTTGGAAACATAGGCGACATGGCTTTTTTCATCGTGGGCCAAACCGGTGAGAACGTATTGACCGTCTTTCTGGCCGGGAACTGGGCGCTGGGAAAGTCCCGTTTGGGCGTCCCATTCATAGGGATTTACGTTTTTATCCCAGGGAGACATATCGATGGGGGGAGCAATCCAGTCCGAACTCAATTTCGGTTTGGGAAATGGTTGCACTCCGGTCGCCAGGTTGGCATCGGTGAGAACGATTACCGGCGTGCGGAACATCTCCGCCAGTTTCCGCGCCGTAATCATAAAGTGAAAACACTCGTCGATGGTAGATGGCGCCAGGATGATTTTTGGGGAATCGCCGGGGGAGGCAAAAAGGGCGGCCAGAAGATCCGATTGCTCGACACGTGTGGGCAGACCGGTGGATGGGCCGCCCCGTTGCACATCGACGATGACAAGGGGAACCTCGGCCATGACGGCCAGACCGATGAATTCCGTTTTGAGGGCCAAACCCGGCCCCGAGGTTATCGTTAAAGCGGTTTTTCCGGCGTAAGATGCGCCGATGGCGAATCCAATAGCCGCAATTTCATCCTCCGCCTGATGAAGAAAACCGCCAGCCTCCTGGAAAGAGGAAGCCAAAAAATGAGAAGCCGATGTGGCCGGAGTTATGGGATACATGGAACACACTTCGAACCCGGCGGCCATGGACCCGAGCCCGATTGCCTGATTGCCATTCATGACCACCATGGCTTCCTTGGCCGGTTTGATGGGAACGGTATAGCGAAAGGCCAAGTTGGCCAGGCCCCATTCATAGCCCGCCTGCAGGAGGGTGTAATTTTTTTCCACCACTTCCGTTCCCTTGCGGGAGAGTTTTCTCAATATTTCCTCACGGGCGAGGCCGATATCGCGATCGTAGAGGGCGCAAAGCAGACCGAGGGCCCAGATGTTTTTCCCACGTCTGGCATCGTCCACATGGCGCAGGCATTCCTCTTCCATGGCGATTTCGTGAATGAGGTAGCCCTGTGAACATAAATCAGCCAAAGCAGCAGAATAAGCTTCCCGGATCGGTTCCTGGGGGGCGGATTTCCATTTGTCTTCCAGAAAAATATGGGTTCCCCGGCGGAAGGCACCTTTGTCGGTGCGGCTGTAAATCACCTGTTCATTAAACGCTATGACCACATCGGCCGTATCGCCCATGTTTGTAACGACTTCGGTCCCGATGCGGATGCGATTGCCGCTGGCTCCGGCGGAGGACCGTGGAGGGGGCTCGATTTCCGCCGGAATTATTTCAACCGTCCAGGCGCCGTTACCCATGCGGGCGCTGATAATGCCAAAAATCTGGCCCACGGTTTGGGAGCCTTCGCCCGAGTCGCTGACGATCTCCACGATAGCATTGGAGACAAGTTGAGGTTCAACAGGAGAAGGGCTCTTTGTGGAGGGCCTGCTTTTTTTGGTTAAAACGGGTTTAGGGGAATTCATTTCAAATCGAATATTTTCCTATATCGGAAAAATATTGATCAGGTTAATCGAATAGGCTGCGGCAGGCCCGGAGTGGGATACCAGGCATTTTCGGGGGTGTGTTCATACACTGTCGGTATGGAGATACTTATTCAGGAGTTAAATTGTCTGGGCCGCATCCTGCAGGAGAAGCCTGATGTTTGGAATTTATTCAATCAATTCAATTGTATGCTCTTACAAATATTATTACAGAAAAGTGAAAAATACGCAAATCATCATTTGTCCAAGACTAGGCATACGTTACCTTGAGCTGAAAAGCCGTCAATACGCCTCAATAACTACAGGCATCGGCCTAATTGTTCCAGGGAGGTGATTACCAAGTCGGGAAAAATTCCTTTGCAGCGGGGATGGTTTTTTCTCAACCTCAAGGAGCGTTGGTCTCCGGCGAAAAGGGCGGTGCGAAAACCGGTTTCACGGGCGGGAAGAATGTCGTTCAGAAGATCGTTGCCGACATAGAGGGTTTGGTTTGGAGCGATCTTTTCTTTCCCAAGTTCATTACCCAATTTGGCAAAAAGGCGGGTCGATGGTTTAGCTTCGCGCTCGATGTAAGACCAAACGCAGAGTGCCGGGTCGAAAAAGTTGGCCAGGTTTTCTTGTTCCTTGAATTCCTGGAGAAGCAAAGGTGTGTAGAATTGGGCATTGGAAACTATGCCGAGGGGTAATCCCAATCCTCGAATTTTTGACAAAGCAGGATGAGCCTCCGGCATGGGCCAAACGGGATTTACCTTGCATTCGTACTGTAGGGCAAGGGCTTCAATGGTAGTCGCCGCGGTGCCCCTGTGGAGATGGCCATCCGGGTCCAGGCTGTGGAGAAAATCCGACCAAACTTCCCGAATTTCCACTTCGGGAAACTCGATGCCCTCGGATTTACGGCGCAGCCAGGCGGATTTGATCTGGGCCTGAAAGCGGTTGGACAGTTGGGCGGGACTGTCACCTGGTTTGAGGCCAACGGTTTGCAGGATAGATCGCATGGCCTCCGCAGGGTTATTTTTTTGGAGTGTTCCGATGTCACCTGAGCCTGAGATGAGGAGCGTTCCATAAATATCGAAAGCGACCGCCCGAATGTTTGGCAGTTTTGCCAACCGTGGCTCCAGGCCGGTTGAGATGGGCTGGAGGGAGTGGCAATTATCTTTGATGATGGTCGATAGATCGCTCATTTTTCAATTACGCAAGAGCGAGAAGGATTCGGGAGAGAGAAAACCGTCGAGAAGTTTTTGCGGGTCGAGGGCGTCGATTTTTTCCACGGGTTGTGCAAGCAGGTTCCGATAGAGCTTTTCGAGGCGCGTGCCGTAGGATTCCAGGCTATAATTTTCAATTATAAAACGTTGGTTCGTGTGGAGTCTCTTTTCGCTCGGGCCATTGCCAAGATTAGGTGGACGTATTTTGGTGTGAAGTTGCGGATTTTCCAGGAGGGCTTTGATCACTTTTTCCTGCAAAGATTCGTCGAGCCGCCCGAAATCGGCCTGGTTTTCTTTGACAATTGATTTCATGGCTCGATCCACAGCCTGTTCGGGAGGGCTTCTGCCGTAGGCTGGATAATAATTCTTCATGGCGGCGTGAAGGCGCTCCCGAAGTCGTTGCTCACCCACCCATTGCAGGGGAATGTCCAACCGCGTATAGAGGTTTGAGAGGTCGATGCCGAAATCCGCTGTGATTTCCGGCAGGTTGCGGCCGACGAGCGGTTTGGGTAGAAGACAAGGTTCCAAAAAGGCCATGCCAAATCCTTCCGCTACACTGGTGGTGATTAGTCGGTGGGCCGAGTCCAGCCAATCTAAAAACGAACCGCCGTGGCTTTCGATTATCCCGAAATGGGCGGGTAGTCCGAGTTCGCGGCTGAATTGCACCCAGCGTTCATGGCAAGGCTGCCAGATGGGATTTTCGGGGGCGAGGGTGGTGGCGA
>JAJFLT010000342.1 GCA_021772555.1 Opitutales bacterium
AATAATAACATCGATGTATCCATCCCGGTCCAAATCCGCCACTTCGACGCCCACCCCGGCATGGGCGGGCAGGCCCGTAATGCGCCAGGGATCGAATGCATTTTTTTCATTCCAGTAAATCCACATTTCGTTCTCATAACGGGACACCTCTCCCTGGTTGAGCAGAAGAATATCGACCTGTCCGTCGTCATCCAGGTCCGCCATCCCTTGTTCGTAAGGTTCCCGGCCGGGAAGCGATATGCGATCATTAACATTATAATTTCCGTCCCGGTTTCCCCAATAGAGATAGCTCGGATCGTAATCGCCCCGTGAGGCGCCCATCATGGAGGTGATGATGATATCCAGGTTTCCATCGTTGTTGAAATCGTGAATCACATTGCCTTGGGCTCCGTGTTCGTAAAGAGGGGTTCGTCTGGTGATTTCAAACCCATTGGGGCCGTTCCAGTAAATGAAAGACGGTACCTCGAAAGAGTAGTGTTCCTGGAAATTGGAAATCAGTAAATCGGTCCAGCCATCGGCGTTCAAGTCCGCTGCGCTGGCTTCCCAAGCCCCGATGGTCTGCAGCCCAAGCCGGTTCTCTTCCAGGAACCCGATGGCGGAACCGTAGTAAAGATACGATTCGATCAACCGATTTCCAGAACGTGCTTTACCGGTTATGGAGAACAGGTGATTGGAGAAAAACACATCGTTAAAGCCGTCCTTGTTGAAATCGGCAACGAGAACATCTTTGGCCGTGTGGGTGACAAATTCCAGTCGTTTGTCTAAGGGAAACTCGCCGTTTTCGCTTATGTAGGCAAAAGATGTATCACCGGTCTCGTTGGCAAAAAGGAGGTCTGGACGATCGTCGTTGTTCACATCGGCAATGGCTGTGGCGTGAGCATTTCGGGTTGACAGTTCCAGTCGGCGCTCCGTGGAAAACCCTTCCTTGTTGCCGAAATAGAGATAGGAACAATCGCCCGATCCGTTGGCAAATACGATGTCCGGCCAGCCGTCCTCATTGACGTCGCCGGTAGCCACATCGGCAGCTCCTTTCGTTCCCAATTCCGTAAAATTGGCCGAGTCGAATCCACCGTTCTTGTTCCAATAGATTCGTGACGGCGATTCGCCTTCCTCTCCCCGGTATTCCCAGTAGCCGGCTGAAAATGCAAAAACAACGTCGGGAAAGCCGTCCCTGTTAAAATCGGCAATGGCCACTCCCTGGGTGTTTTTGGCCGGCAAATCGGTCTTGCCGGTAAATGGGTAAGCAAACCACTGATTCCCCGCCGGGTCTTTATTTAATTTCTCGGGATTTCCCCAATAAATGGACGAATCCATACTCGTCCAGGTGCCGTTGGAAAAATTGGCCACCGCCAGGTCGGCCCAACCATCGCCATTAAGGTCTCCCGCCGCCAACCGCATGGGACCGTCGGCGGGTATGTAATCGTGCCTCTTTATGCTGAAGTCTTTGCCGTTTCCCCAATAGAGCGACATGTCGAGCATCTCGATCAATGGGTGGCTGTTCACGCTGAGAATGTCGATATGTCCGTCACCATTCACATCCCAGCGATTAACTGTTTGTATGCGGCCCCCCGCTGAGACGTATATATTGGCCCCAGAGTCTCCAAAGGCGCCGTCGGCAAAATCGGCGAAAGAGCTTTCCCTCCAAACTTCCGCCAAGCATAAACACGATGCGCTTAGGAACGCAAAAACTGCGCTCAAGCCAGTCGCTATTTCTCTTTTCATTTCCATTGCGGAAAACATCTTCCTATCATTCGCTACAAAGTATATACCCGCAACTGAAGTAATTGTAAATTTACATTCTACAGAAAAATGAAGATTTCATATTTAGAAAAAATCAGAAACGAAATTGTCAATTCCGCCGTGCGCCCGTTTTTCATGATTACGGCGTTGCTTGCTGTGTCGGTTTCTTTAATGGCGGCGAAGGGGGAAGATGCCGCACATTTCATGGTTGGCGCCATGAATTCGAAACCGATTACGGGCGAGCCTTATGAATTGGACGGCAACCGCATCGTTTTCACGAATTGGTATTTTATACGTCCGGGAAACCTTTTATGGCTCAATGAGGTTGGTGAATACATCAACACGGTGGAAGAAGGCGATGAAAACCCGGTTTACGGACCCTGGGACTCGCAGATGGACCGGCCATCTTCCCCTTATGGTATAGAGATTAAAACACAACCGGCCGAGCGGGTCGGCCCCATTCTGAAGCCGAAATATCCCTGGGAAGAAGGCTATGTGATACTCAAGACTGTGCTTAAGGATGGTGAAAAATACAAAGCCTGGGGGAAAAGCCTGCGGGGCAGCAGTTGTTATTTCGAGTCCAAGGATGGCATGAGTTGGGAACGGCCGATCCTGGGACAAAAGGAATTTAACGGCAGCAGGGAGAACAACCTGTTGAAACCGGGATTGGAAGGGACGGTTTTTATCGATCCCAACGCGCCGTCGGAGGAAAGGTACAAAAGCATTCGGGGGCCGAGAATAAAAGTCGAAGAGTTCCAATCTTTCGTCGATCGCTATCCCGACAAATGGGAAACCCGTGCGGTGAGGGGACCTTGGCAAAAGCCGGAAAAAATTCGCGCCCTGGCCGGTGCGGTTTCGCCCGACGGCATACACTGGAAACACCTCGATGAACTTTTTACGGTGGAGCATTCCGACGGAATGGAGACCGGTTATTACGATAAACACCTGAAAAAGTATGTCATCTATACTCGCACCTGGATGGTTGGAAACCGCTCACCCCGCTGGTCGGGCGATCCACAAACCATGACGTGGATGGGAGAGAATCATGGTTCCGGCCGCAGGGTCATTGGCCGCATGGAAAGCGATTTCTTCGGCGGATTTCCAGTTTCCGAGCCAACCATCGTTCCCGTGCCCGGGGAAACCTCGCCTTCGGAAGTTTTCTACACCAGTATTTACACCACCATCCCCGGCGCACCCGACCACCATCTGATGTTTCCGACCATTTGGGACACGCGTGACGACACCTCGAGCATCGGCCTATGGACCAGCCACGACGGCAAGCTCTGGAACCGGATTCCCGGACCGCCGATTCTGGAGACCGCTGAATTCGGCCAATGGGACGGTGGCTGCATCTTTTCTTTTCCCAACCTCATCGAATTACCCAACGGAGACTTCGCGCTACCCTACAAAGGCTATAATCTTCCTCACAAGTATCCGCGTGGAACCATGACCCTGTCTTCCGGTTACGCCGTTTGGCCGAAAGGTCGGATCGTGGCATTGGAAGCCGAGGACATCGGCGGGTTTGCCACGGTGGGCATCATTCCACCGGGACGAACATTGCGCATAAATGCCTTAACCAAACGGGCCGGTGGCATTCGGGTGGAAATCGCCAAAATCGATGACTCCGTTATCGCGGGCCGCAGTTTCGAAGAATGCGACATCGTTCAAGGTGACCAGTTTTGGAAAACAGTTACCTGGAATGGGGAATCCGACCTCGGTTACGAGGACGGCGAGGGGGTCGTTATCCGGTTTTCGATGGATCGCGCGAAGTTATTCGGGATCGAGTTTCAATAATAGAAAAAGGTCGCTATTCGGATTCGATCTTTACTGCTGTGAGATATGGGGTCGGCCCTCCGTTCGGAGTTACCAGCCGGGCACGGTATTGTATCCAGGGGCCGTTGACGCCTTTTATGGGCGAATCGTTTAGGGTGTGCCATTCGCCGTTGCCTGCGGGCCCCCGCCATGTTGCCTCTGACAAACCCTCTTCGGTCGCCGAGCCGCGTAATTGAAATTTTATCGCGGTCGCGAATGGAGTTTCGGCTTCCCAGCTAATGGCAACGGGTTTTTCTTCACCGGAAAGACGATGCGCGGAGGAAACATAATCCTCATAGAGACCGCGGTCGTAACTATTGCCCGCATCGCGCAAATTTAATCCACTGGGGCCTCCGGCTATAACTTCCCAACGGTTATCGGTGGAATATCCTTCCGGTCCACCCCAATAAAGCATGGACTCGGTGGTATGGCGGTGCGGTTCCGGTCGAAAGATTGAACCTGAACGGCGATGGTTGGCGATAAGAATGTCCAGGTAGCCATCCCCATCGTAATCGAGTGTTTCCGAACCGGATGAGCCGTAGGTAGGTAATTCAATGCGGGGACGGATATTGAATCCCTTGGGATTGCCGAAATAAATCAGCGAGGGGCGATTCCCGCTTACCTCGCCACCGTAACTGGTCAGAAATATATCGAGCCATCCGTCCCTGTCGAAATCGGCAATGCTGTTTTGGTAAGGGACATATGAGGGTATCTCCTCCCGCCAATCATTCGAATACCCACCGGGGGAACCGTAGTAAATGAAGGAAGATTTTTCGATCCCTTCCGGCGGGCCGCGTTGAGGCAAAAGGAGATCGATCCAACCGTCCCGGTTGAAGTCCGCTCCTTTGATATACATGAGGTGATCCGGGCGACCGAGATCGATATCGGTCGAATGTTCATTGGTGTAGCCAACCACGCCGCCCCACCAGATAGTGACGAAACCGTCTTCAAGTTGTCCCGCAATGTCGAGCCAGCCATCTTTGTTCAAATCCATCAACAAAGGGGCCCGTATGCGATTGGTTTGGAAGGGTATTACGGTTCTCAGATCATGTTGAAATCCTTTTGCCGAGCCCCAGAAAATAGGAAAACCATGTTTACCGGGATCGGTCAAATCGACGCTTATGCCGCCCGCCACCATATCCAGCCAGCCATCTTTGTTAATATCGGCAATACGAACGCCACCGTAGGCCATATCCATGGAGAGGTTGGTGCGGCCGAGAAAATCATTGTTTCTCCTATCACCCCAATAGACAATCAGACCCTGCTGTTTGTGATTTACGCCCGTAACGAAGTGGGAACGGGCCAATGCCAGATCGACCGCTCCATCGTCGTCGAGGTCGGCATGCCCGTGCCCGAAAACATGATGTGTTGGAAAACTGGTGCTGCGTTCAGGAGAAAAATTTCGAGCGCCGTCGCCCCAGTAGATATGAGTGGTCGAGGGGCCGTCGCGGAACCCGCCTTCGTCATTGAAAAACAAGACATCGGGCCGCCCGTCATTATTCACATCTCCGATGGTGTTGGCCATGGAACCCTGGGTGCCCAATTGCGAGTGATGGCCGAAGGTAAACCGGCCGTTTACATTCCAGAAAACATAGGAGAGCAAACTGCGCTGGTTGGTGACGTTGGCATTACTGACCACCAGTTCCGGCAACCCGTCGCCGTTGAGGTCACCCGCGCTCACTCCGGATGCTCCGAGCGTGTGCAACGAGAGCGGTTCACGGGTGGAGAAGTCTTTGC
>JAJFLT010000343.1 GCA_021772555.1 Opitutales bacterium
CACAGCCAGAATTTGTTCATGCCAGTCCTGAACCAGACACTCGGACCTACGGCCTGAATCCTTGTGCTCAGCGAATACTAAAAGAGGGCATTACAGAACATCAGCGTGTGGCCTGCTTCCGGCTTGCTGTGCAGTTTCGGAAGGCTGGCTTGCCGTTTGAATATGCGCTAAACATCTTAAAGTGTTGGGCCAAAAAGAACAAGCCCAAGGACGGCAGGCGCATCATTACCAAAACAGAGATTTCAGCTCAGGCAGGGTCAGCTTACCGTACTCGTCGATATCTTGGCTGCGGCTGTCACGAAGAGGCGATCAAGCCGTTCTGCGGGGCAGATTGCACGTTGTATAAGGCAGTTAGAGAGGAGGTTGAAGTTTCATGAAAGAAGTGAAGCAGATCGAAAAAGCAATCAACCGTCCTGAAATGGAACAGGAGATGTTTGAAATTATTGAGCCTCTATCCCGTTGGGTAAGCTCGCCTCTTCAGAAACGTCTCTGCGGCTTTTCCTTTGATGATGAGCAGTGCCATCTCAAGTTCGACAGGCGGAGCGTCGAGGAAATCATCAATGCTATAAAACGACTTGATGAAATGAGAAGGAAATTTTGCTGAAAAGATAAAGGAGGGAAGATAATGAGCCTGAAAGACTTAGCGATTGAAGATAAGCCCATGCGTCTGATAAAGGCAGCAGAATATCTTGGTATTTGCCAAAAAACATTGAAGCGGGCAGCGGAACGAGGTAGGCTCAAAATATTCAAAATTGGCGGGCGGTGGTTTGTCCTTCCAAGCGAGATGGTTGCTTATTTTAAACGCCAGCAGAAGAGGAGTTTTTCATGATACAGTATGTTTTCAGGCCCAAAAGAAACGGTTGTATTCAGAAATCGTATCGTGGACGCTATAGTATTGGTGAAACCCCGAGGCTGTATGATATTGCCCTGCGCACCCAGAGCAAAGAAGTAGCAGAATTGCGTCTGAAAGAAATTGCTGAGGAAAAAGAGCAGGAGCTTGCCGGACTGATTGCGCCACGAGGTGTTCGTGAAGGAGCTAGAACACTAATTTTAAGCCATTTGGATGATTTTTTGGGCTATCTTGTAAAACAGGGCAGGGCTCAAGATTATATTAAGAAAATACGCTCCCGTGTTCCAAGGTTGTGTCGGGAATGTCGATGGGAGTACCCCCCGGACGTGACTGCAGACTCGTTCCGGAAATGGTGTTTGCAGCGGGAAATGGCACCGAAAACCCTTAACCATTACCTCGATTCGATTTCATCGCTTTTTAACTGGATGCTCAGTTACAACAGAGTGGACCGAAATCCCTTGAAATATGTAAAGAAAGTCAGCAACAGCGAGAGGGAGAATGAAGCTCCCCGGGCTTTCACTTTGGTGGAACTGGAACGCTTGTTTGCTATCGCGCCGTATTATCGCCGAGTTGCCTACCAGGCCTTCTATTACACCGGATTGCGCCGAAAAGAACTGCGTGCACTCGAATGGGATGATTTACATTTCGACGAAGGGCATATTCAATTGCGTGCTCGCACGACCAAGAGCCGTCGAGGGGATTTAATCCCATTGCACCCTGAATTGGCTAATATTCTGCTGGAATTTCGTCGGGGAACGGGTCGCGCAGAATTGAAGAAGATATTCTATAAAGGTGTTCCTTTGGCCAAGAGCTTGAAAGCGGATGCTGAAAAGGCGGGCCTGTCTGTCGTCGATGACTGGGGCAGAGAGTTGTCCATACACACTTTTCGGCGAACTTTTGACACGCAATTGCAACTGGCTGGCGCTTCACCCTTGGCCGTCCAGAAATTAATGCGCCATAAAGATATCAAGCTGACGGCAAAGACCTATTTTGATGCCGAGCAACTCGGATTGCAACGAGAGTTAGTGAAGATTCCTAACCCTTTATCCTCACACATAGCCTCACAAAATTCCGGCCATAACGGTAAAGGCCTGTCACAGTTTGTCCAAAGAGAAATAACGGAAAAAGAGAAAAGCAGCTCAAAAGTTGTTGATATCGAGGAAATTAGGACACTTTTGTCCAAGATTGTTCAGAATGTGCCTAACGGCGAATTGGTGCTCAGGGGGGGACTTGAACCCCCACACCTTTCGGCATACGCCCCTCAAGCGCACGTGTCTACCAATTCCACCACCTGAGCATTTTCGGCGAGGTAATATTTTCCTTTGCGTTCATTCCGATCACATTGGGCAATGGGGATTGCCAATGGGTTGGGTAAAGGTGCAAAGGCACTCCACCAAAACATTCGCCGCTGTGATTTCAAGTCTTTTCTCGGTGGATGTGACTGGAACCTATCTCAATTTCGAAGATTACGATGCAGAGAGCCATTATGTGTTATGAGTCCGGCGCCGGTTGGAAGCCCTGGCGACTCGACGGAATGCCACTCAAACTCATAATGGCCTCTGTCCGAAGGATTTGTGCGGGACGGTAGCACCTTCGGCGTCAGCTCGCACCCGAAGGGCTCGAGCCCATTTGGGCGCGAAACCGCCTGGCACCTGCTACCGCGGTGCAACAAACATCATCCATCCGTGAATTTGAGATAGGTTCCAAATGGAATAAATGGGCCCGGGGCTACTCACAGGTTCAAGACAGTATCTTTGCTTTGCTGAGGTCCGACTGGCTCATCGTTGCCTGGACTTGACCTGGTGATGGATTTACGACTTTATCGTCTGTTTGGAAATTGACTCATGGATGATGAACAACAGAAGGAGACTACGGACGAATCGAGTTCTCCTAAAGCGGATGAAACCGCCGAATCCCGGCAAATCGACTTAAGCGACTTGCAGGGGTTTTCCATTGGGCCCAGTTGGGGAGATCCTGATTTCACCGAGTCATCCAAAAAACAGGCTGCATCGCATCCCGTTCAGGAACGGCGAAAATCTTATTCGGCGCGCCCGCCTGCCCGCTCCAGGGATCGGGCCAGAACCGACAGGCGCCCGGCGGGTCGCAGGGAGGGCTCCGGGGAGGATCGAAGATCGGGCCATCGGTTTGAGTCCAGGCCGCCTTTCAACCCGATTGTCGAGGTAGGTATTTATCCCGAAGATGCTCCTTTTCGGGCCCTCAGCCAAGCCATACGTCACTCCTGCCGAACCTATGAATTATTTGAGCTTGCCCGGCTGATCCTGGAAAAACCGGAGCGGCTTGTGGTGGTGGTTTCTCCTTTTTCCGATGCATCTAAAGGAATTCGGGAATTTTATATTTCTGTCCCCGATAATCTTCCCTTTGAATCGGAAGAGGCCGCGGTTAATCATGTGATGAATTCGCATGTGGATAAATTTTTTGACTTGGATACGATCGAGATCGATCCGCCGAAAGGCGTTTTTAAAAGTGTCAACCGCTGCACCATCACTGGCGAATTGCTCGGACCTCCGAATTACCATCGCTACAGCCAGCTTGAGCAAACGCACCATGCCTCCCGACTCTCGAAAATGAGTTTGGAAAGGTTCCGGAGCAAAATCGAAACGGTGACCGATCCCGACGTTATTGATGGATGGTTGCAGAAAATGCGGACTCAAACGCGTTATACCCTGAAATCAAAACCGAAGGATGAGAGTCCGCCTCCTTCTTTTGAAACACCGGAAAGCGCCTGGCGCTATTTGCTGACCCAAAACAGGAAAAAAATTGTTACGGTTTCTTCCAGTGCGCGATTCTCGGGCAAAATGCTGACAGCCCTTCCTCCCCACAGCGGAATCCGCCGCTCGGTGGAACTCACCCTGGAGGCGCAGCGGCGGTTTCCGCTCGATACGGCCAACCACCTGCGGGGCCGCCTGCGGCGTTTACACTTTGCGGTTTATAAAAAAGGATCCAAGGGCGTTTCCTTTGTTTGTGCAGCAAAGCGGAAGTTTCGTTCCCCCGATGATAATTTCGCGGAACCCGTTGTGGAGCTAATCGAGTTTATCGAAAAGCGTCCGGGACTGCACGTATCCAAGCTGGCGGAAGAATTCTTGGGGGGGGGCGTTGTGGAAAAAGACAAGCCCGATTCAGTTTCGGCGGAGGCGAAAGATACTGAGTCCGAGGAAAAATCAACGGACAAAAAGTCAGCCCCCAAAACCGGAGAAAAACCCGCTGAGACGATCACCAAAGACGACCCAAAGTTCCTTGAAATGGGCCAAAACCTGCGCTGGCTGATTACCGAAGGCTATGTCGTTGAATACTCGGATGGAAAATTATTTGCCCCTCCTCTTCGGTCTCCATCACGGGAAAGTATTAAAAATGAGCCGGAGCCGGAAGCCGAAATTTCCGATTCCGATTCAAAAGACAAACCGATCCCTAAATCGCAAGACGAGCCATCGTCCGCCGACGTGATTCCGGCATCCACCGAAATAGAAGAGGATGAAAAAGCCACCTCGATCCCGGAAACGGAAGTGGAAGCTGTGGGGGAAACCGTTCCCGAAGGCGATCCCGCAACGGAACCATCGCAAGATGAAAACCCGGTAGAAGAGCCCGATGAATCCATGGAGGAGGATTCTGATTCCACAACGGAACTTTCCGAATCGGAACCCGGGTATGCCTCCGAAGATGTTTTACCCAATGAGGATGTTGAGATCGATCAAGATTCTATAAACCCCGACACGAGTCCCCAAAGCCCCGAAGAAGACATTTAGTGTTCTTTCCAAAGGATTTTGTGTTGGTTTTCATCGATTATGGTGAATTGCAGCCGGTGGCATTTTTGGGGCAGGCGGTTGCCTAAAATTTCCGGCCATTCGATGGCGAGGAGGTAGGGAGAGACGAGAAAATCCTCTATTAAAAGTTCATCGTATTGGATCTCGTTTTCCAACCGGTAGGCGTCCAGGTGCAGGAGGTTCGTTTTCCCCCGGTAGAGATAGTAGATATTGTAGGTGGGGCTGGTGATGGTTTCGGCAATCCCCATGGCACGGGCCAGTCCGCGCACAAAGGTGGTTTTCCCCGTGCCCAACTCGCCATAGAGGGCGATTATGCTGTCCGGCGGCAGGATTTGATAGAAGGCGGCCGCAATATTATCCGTTTCCATGGCGGACCGGGTAATGTGGCCGGATTTAAGCTTTTCTAAAATGTTCATAACCTCCAGCCAAACCAAGGGCTTTGCCGTTTTGCAAATCAATGATTTCTCCCTCTGGTTCTTCACGGGATTTCGTGGTCAACCTGCCGATGCTTTTCAGGGGAGTGTTAAAATGCTCTCTCCATTCACGGATGAAATTATCGAGGTCTGTTCCTGCTTCGATGGTAAATAGCAATTCATAATCCTCGCCATCTCCGAGAGCATGATGGAGGGCTGATTTTCCGCTGCTGAGGGCGCATTGACGGGCGGCCTCGGTGATGGGTAGCTTTTCCGGGTCGATCCCGGCCGCGCACCCGGGCGGGATTAATTCCGGCAGGTCTTTAAGCAAGCCGTCCGTCACATCGATCATGCTATTGACTTCGTTTCTGGCGGCCAGCCATTGGCCTTCACGCAGCCGTGGCTGGAAGGCGAGGTGCTTCCCCAGAAGTGAACCACCGAGGTCGCCCGTAACAAGGATTGAATCTCCCGCCTGTCCTCCTTGGCGCAACAACGCTCGTTCCGCATAGCCCAACAATGTCAGGTGCCCTCCCAGGGTTGTTTTTGTTTCACACAAATCGCCCCCCACCAGAGCGACTTGCCATCTTTCCGCCTCATCGCGCAAGCCGAAAGTAAACTCCCGCAACCATTCCAGGCGTAGCGAGGCCGGGAGCATTAACCCGACGAGGGCGTATTGCGGGAAACCGCCCATGGCGGCGATATCGCTCAGGTTGCGTTTAAGCAACTTGGTCCCGGCTTCCCTGGGGTGGGTCGAATCGTCGAAATGGCGGTTGTAAACCAGCGCGTCAACCGTCGCCAGCCGGCAATGCCGTTTTTCACCTGGAAGGACGGCACAATCGTCGCCCATCCCAAGAGGGGAGGGTGGCGCCGAAGAGCCCAACCATTGCCTGATATTTTGCAGCAATTGTTTTTCGCCCAGATGGCCGATCAAGTCGGCTGTGTTATCCGTAAAGGGATGCATTTATACGATTTGAACGACGATTTAAAAAAACAGAAAGATACCTGACAAGGCGGCGTAATCCATTTCCATCAGTTCATCGTTGTAGGAAATTAGAATCAGCGAGTTAGTGTTGAAAATGGCATGTAAAAATATGGGAGCCTTCAGGTTGCCGGTCATTTCGTAGGCAATGCAGAGGAATGCCCCCAGGACGATGAGGGAGGGAAAACTCACCAGGTTGAAATGGATGGAGGCAAAGATACAGGAGCTGGCCAATATGGCCACCGCCGGGTTCATCCGGCTTTTCAGAAACCGATAAATAGCGCCTCGAAAAACAACCTCCTCCACAATGGGGGCGGTTACCGTGGCCATGAGGATCAATGACAACCGGGCCAGATACGGTATTTTTTGGCTGAGATGGTAAACCAGTTCCTGTGGCTCTTGGGGAAAATTCAGGCCAATTTTGACAAGTTGGTCGAGAATCACCTGCCAGCTCAGGCCAACCAGGAATATGACGGGAAAGGCGGACAGGAACAAAAGAACCCCGACAAAAAGCGCTTTTAACGCGGGCAAGTGGGTGGCGTTCATTTTATGCCTGAAAAGCTCCGGATGGTATTTTAAATAAAAAAGGAAAACCAGCATCATCCCCCCTTGCATGGAAATTCCGCCGAGGACAATTTCCCAAACTCCGCCACTATGGTAATCGCCCTCCTGTCTGCCGCCGGACCCGATGGTATTCAATATTAAACCGGTTAAAAATACACTGATGAACATGAGCCATAGAAACATGCCGAAATTGAGCCAGTTGATGGTCCAGGCATTGACCTTGCCCAAGTGGGTTTCCCTAGGTCTTGAGTAGAAGCGCGCAATCAGAAAAATGAGGCAGGCCAGACCCGCCCAAAAGAGAAAATTCACATAGGGGAAAATCCAGGATTCACCTGCCGAATAAATTAACTCTTGGTCCTCCATGACAGTTTTTAATTTGTCCAAGTTCCGGCAAAGGGCAAAGGGATTAATTTCTTTTGTTGTTGCAACGCCATAATAGCGGTCCGCGAAAGATTACCTCTCTGCAACCAACTTCACATTTTAAGCGTTCTATAACGCAACAAATCCTTGCCGCCGGGAATAATCCTGCCCGGCAGGCGATCCTATATAGATTTTTGATTACCCCCACCGCAACCCTGAATAGAATTCATTGATCCGATTGATATTTCCTGTTATT